>JAIOPP010000027.1 GCA_021413845.1 Planctomycetia bacterium
GCTCGTCGAGCGTTGGAAGGTTGAATACAACACGATCCGTCCGCATAGCTCGTTGGGCTATCGACCCCCGGCTCCCGAGGCCGTTCAAGCTTGGTCTTTTCGCTACGCTGCGCTCCGCGAAAAGACCAAGCTTGATTCTTGTAGAAACTAACGCAACACTTGGTATCACGCGTGGGGGCAGGTCAACTCCGCCGCAAAACCGGCTTTCAGCAAGCGGCGGCCGGTGCGGTGGCGCTGACCCTGTTCGTCGAGCTGCAGGGTCGTCACATCAAGATCACTTCGCCGACCGAGGCGCTCCGTTTCTAAAGACTCGCGGTAAAAATCGGCCGTGACCCCCAACGCATGCAATAGACGGGGAAACGCCCGGCGAGCGTCCTCACCGAGATAGTCGGCGAGCAGCTTCTTGCCGGTCTCAGTGCGGATCAGTAGGCCACCGATCGGGTGCAATGCCAAGATATGGCCATGCAGTAGGTGGCACGGGCGATTGCGATCGTTTGAAGGAACCTGGAGCTCTAAGTTCCACATCCGATGAAATCGGCTCGATTCTCGACTCAGGCCGTACTTCTTTTCGAGATGCCCAAGGAGCACACCCCAGGCAGCGGAGTAGCAGCGATGCAACGCGGCGCGGCATTCGTAGGAGAGCAGATCAAGGGCGATCTTCTCGTCCTCGCACCCCCGACGCCGTCCGACGGAGCGAGTCAGGTCGGCCCAAACAGTTCCGGCCGCCTCCAACGCATCTCGGCCCGATGTATTCATCGCGCTGCGACCGGCATCCATCAGCTGCGAATGAAAGTCATCGTAGGCCGCACCCGTTTTCGGCCCCCAATCGGGACAGCCCAACACCTTCTCGGTAAAGCGGTGGAATTGCGCCGGGGTCATTTCTTGAGACGCTGACTCGACCAGAAGTTTTTCCAGCATCGCGCGTTCTTGTACGCCACCGCGTGGCGAACGCTTCGGAATTGCGTCCTGAAACGTCCGGCCGGCGCCGTTGCGGCGCGTAATCGGCAGCAGTTTCGCCATGAGATAGCTCTCTTGCACTTCCGGCTCGTGATTCGTTCCACCGAGCCGACACAGCGCTCGAAAGAACTCGACGATCGTTTCACGGCGGCGCGCTCCATCGCGACCGCCGTACAGACTCCGCGTATCCATCCAAAACTGGTCGATGACGGTTTCGGAGAGACGAGTTGTCTTGTGATACAGTTCGAATGAGAACGTCTGAAGCTGCAACATCGGCTGCTTTGGTTCCGGACCGGTCGGCGCATCCGGCTGAAGCTCCAGAATAACGATCTTCTCGACGGTCTTCGTAGGCATGTCTGTCTCCTCCCCGGCGCTTGAATGATAGCTTCGCTCGGTCCCAATGGTCGCATTCAGCCATATCCAACAAATGCGAGCAATACGAATATTCGCGGCCGATTCGTTTTAGTGTTGAGCGCCGGAGCGAGAAGGTTTCGCGCTGATGCGAAAATGACATCGGATTTTTCAATTCGTGTCGTATGCGCCCCCGCAGTAGTTGCTCCAGTGGTTATGGAGCTCGCGACGGATCTGACTGATTCGTCCGGAACTCAGACGGTGTCGTTGGGCTACCGTGCCGACAGACTCGCCATCGCGAAGCGACGCCACGATTTTGCGCTCACGTTGAGGAAGAGTTCGTAGCCAAGCGTCGAAGTCGCAGCGGAAGCCGACTTGATCGGTAACGGCAGGCGAATGGTCGACGAGAGCGGCATCGCTTCGGCGCCCTCCGTCATCGGCGAAGTCGATCAATCGCCGGACTTGAATGCGTCGGCGGCGCTGTGCCGCCGGCGACATGACGTCACATAAGGTGAACCGACAACCGATACGACGACCGGCATGGAATTGTCGTACGGCGTAACGAACCAAGGTGACAGGCTGCGCTAACGGCCGAAGGCGGCGTTCGCACAGTCTTCGAAAAGCTAGATAGCAATGTGCGGTCGCTTCGCAAATCGCGTCTTCCCGATCGGCGGGGCGTAAGTCACGGAAGGCCCGATGAAGTCGAACTTCAATTTCGGGCAGTAGCTCGAGAAAAGAATCTTGGGCGTAGACGGCCCGCTTCATGGTACCTCCGTGGGCTGTGAAATCGAGACTCGGCGAGACGACGAGTCGGCCGCACGCATGCCGGATCGTTTGATAGCAACTCGGATGCTCATTCGATATGCCGCGAAAATCGCGTTAATTAAGCGGCCGTGAGGACTTAAGACCGCAACTCGACGGTTGCCGCTAAAAATTTCGACAAAACGCGTCATCCTCCAAGAAAGCCTCCGCGCGCAAATGCCTAGTCGTTGAGAGCGGTTCCTGATGCGCCTTCGTACTCTGCTCTCGGCGCCATCGACGTCTCATAGGCCTGGCAATGCCGAGGGGCTCGCAAGCCGAACGTTCCGCTACGGTACCTACCGCGTCGCTCCCTCCGGGCGCGCCCGCGTGGGTCACGACGGAGCTGTTGGCGAACACGATCGCCGTGTGGCAACCGTATTACTCGGAACCGTTGTCCGACCAAACCGCGCTGGATCTGGTGCTGGGGGTCGGTCGCCTGTTCGCTGCTTTGGGAGACGTTGATGAAGATGCGCAGGAAGTACCTCGCCCTCGCACGGGTCAGTAGTCGCGAGCAGGAACGCGAGGGATTCAGCCTCGAAGTGCAAGAATCCGCGCTAGAGCGTTATGCCGAGCAGCACGACGGCAAGATCGTCAAGCTGTTCCGCATCGCCGAAACCGCTAGCAAGCCGCAAGAGCGGCAGGCCTTCAAAGACTTGCTCGTCTACGCGAAGAAGCATTCCAGCGAGCTCGACGGTGTGTTGTTCTTCAAAGTCGACCGCGCGGCCCGTAATCTCTTCGACTACGTCGAGCTGGAGCGTCTGGAGTTTGAGCACAAGCTCGAAGTCATCTATGTCACGCAGACGACCGAGAACACGCCGGCCGGGCGCATGATGCGCCGCACGCTCGCCAACATGGCGAGCTTCTACACGGAGCAGCAATCGCTCGACGTCAAGGACGGCTTAGAGCGGCGCGTTCAAGATGGACTGTTCGTCGGTAAGGCACCCTACGGCTACGCGAACGTGCGACGAGACGGACGCGGCTTGATCGAGGTCTATGCCGAGCGTGCCGCCAACATCCGGCGCATCTTCGACCTTTACGCCTATCACGGCTTCTCGGTCGACGGGCTCGGCCGCAAGCTCTTCGCGGAAGGGATCTTTTATACGCCTAGTGCGCCGCGGTTCGCCCGCAGTAAACTCCACACGATTCTGCGCGATCGCGCCTACATCGGCGAAGTTTTCCATCAAGGTCAATGGCACCGTGGCACGCACGAACCGCTGATCGATCGTGGTACGTTCGATCGCGTGCAGGTTCTCCTCGGAAACAAGGTTTATCAAAGCCACGAGCTGACGTATGCCGGGGAGCTCATCAAATGTGATCACTGCGGCTATCCCATCACCGGCGAGCGCAAGACAAAGCCGACGAAGAACGGGCCTAAGGATTATATCTACTATCGCTGCAGCCGGTACAACACCCCGGACCACCCTCGGGTTCGCGTACAGGAAGCGGACATCGAGCGCCAGGTCTTAGAGATGTTCGAGCGGATTCGGATAAAGGATCAAGCGGTCCGCGATTGGTTCGCCCAGGTGCTCCGCGCGAAGAATAAGTCGAGCTTGCAAACGAACAAGGATCGGATCGCCGAGCTGACGCGACAGATCACGAGCCTGCGCGACCAAGAAGAGCGACTGCTCAACCTGCGCCTGCTGGAAGAGATCGATAGCTCGACCTACTCGCGAAAGAGCACGGAGCTTCGTGATCGCACGGCGCAGCTCAGTCTGCAGATCGACGCCTGCGATCGTGATCGCGCCGAATACGGCGACTTGGCCGAGAAAGTGTTTGAACTTTCGCAAAGCCTTACCGAGAAGTGGCTTAATGCGGATGTTCGTGCCAAACGTCGATTACTCGAAATCGTCTGTTTGAACTTTTCTCTCGTCGACGTAACTCTCGTTGCCGAAATGAGAAAGCCCTTCGACGTGCTCGTCGAAGGGCTTGTTTCTAACAACAGTCGGGGCGACAGGATTTGAAACCGCGACCTCTTGGACCCCATCCAAGCGCGTTTTGCTTACGTACGCGGCTGAAGCGGTGCTCCTCCGATGGAAAAATCGACAACAACGGCGCGTAGCGATGCCTGCTTATTTCGTGGCCAAAAACTTTGTCTTAGCCGGCCAGGCACTTTGTCTCAAAGGCCAAAAACTATGTCCCACACCACGCGGTATAATTGTCAGTTATCCCGTCTGTTTTACTCGCGAACGCGTTCGACGTATTCGCCGGTGCGGGTGTCGATGCGGATCATTTCGCCTTGTTCGCAGAAAGCAGGCACGACCATTTCCGCGCCGGTTTCGAGCTTCACCGGCTTCGACAAGTTCGTCGCCGTGTTGCCGCGCACGGCCGGCTCGGCGTATTCGATCTTCAAGACGACGTGGTTCGGCGGCGAGATCGTGATCGGGTTCTCGTTGAACAGGATCACCGAGCAGACCATCCCTTCCTTCAGATACTTCCACGCTTCGTCGACTTGCTCAGGCGACATTTCGTATTGCTCGTAGGACTTGTTGTCCATGAACACGAATTTGTCCCCTTGGCGGTAGAGATATTGCGCTTCGATTTCCGAAACGTCGGCGCTCTCGAGCGAGTCGCCCCCCTTCAAGGTTCGTTCCAGCGTGGTGCCGCGGATCAAGTTCTTCATCCGGCATTTGTAGAGGGCGTTCCCCTTACCCGGCTTCACGAAGTTGCACTCGACCATCAAATACGGCTCGCCGTCGATCTGAATCTTGATGCCTTTTTTGAAGTCGCTGGTGTTATAAGTTCCCACGGGCGTCGATCCTGTCGTAAAGAAAAAATGGGGGCGTGTCGCTCACCGCACTCGGGCGGCAGCGCAGACCGGGCGTGGGTCTGTCCGCTCCCTCTGGTTTGGTTTAGATTGAACGAATATGGCATTATCCACGAAACCAGCCCCGCTTGTCAGCCCCAAATTTCCGCCTGACGGAGCGGAAATCGGCGGGTCGAACGACGATCGAAGCGCCGATTTCGTCGCTGCCCCAACCAGCTCTTGGCGGCGTACGCTGAAGGAGGCGATTCGCGACCCCGAAGAGCTTTGCCGCTTGCTCGACTTGCCCTCGTCGCTAGTGCCCGCCGCACGCCGCGCCGCGGAGCAGTTCGGGCTCTTCGTGCCGCGCGGCTATGTGAACCGGATGCGGCGCGGCGATCCGGCCGATCCGTTGCTGCGCCAAGTCTTACCACTCGGCGAAGAACTCGTCGACGTCGCCGGCTTCACCACCGATCCCGTCGGCGATCGACCGGCCGAGCTTGTGCCGGGCCTGCTGCAAAAATACGAATCGCGCGCGCTGCTCATCGCCACCGGCGCATGTGCGGTCCATTGCCGCTACTGCTTTCGCCGACACTACCCCTACGACACCGCGCCGAAATCGCTCGCGCAATGGGAACGAGCGCTTGCGGCCATCGCGGCCGATCCTGCGATCGACGAAGTTATTCTCAGCGGCGGCGATCCTTGGACGCTGGTCGATGATTTGCTCGCGCCGCTCGCGGCGCGCATCGCCGACATTCCGCATGTGCGCCGGCTGCGCGTTCATACGCGCTTGCCGATCTTCATCCCGGAGCGTGTTTGCGACTCGCTCTTGGAATGGTTCTCGAAAGCCGCGCTCTCGAAGACAGGGTCGCAACTCACGCCGATCTGCGTCATCCATGCCAATCATGCCGCGGAGCTTGATGATGAGGTTGCCGCGGCCTTGGCTCGCTTGCAGCAAGCCGGCGTCATGTTGCTCAATCAGACGGTGCTGCTGCGCGGCGTGAACGACTCCATTGCCGCGCTCGACGGGCTCTGCCGCCGGCTCGTCGATCTGGGTGTGGTCCCTTACTATCTGCATCAGCTTGACCGTGTCGCCGGCGCCGCGCATTTCGAGGTGCCCGAGGCGGATGGCTTGAGGCTGGTGGAAGCGTTGCGAGCCCGATTGCCCGGGTATGCGGTGCCGCGCTATGTGCGCGAGGTTCCCGGCGCCGGCTCCAAAACGCCGTTGGGCCTTTAATACGTCCGACTTAGCGATGCAAGTTGTGAATCGCGGGGTAGAATAGACTTACCCAAAATAGGCATTCGGTCCGGCACCCATGATTCGGAGGCATCTATGAAGGTCTTCTTCGCCGTGGATGGCTCCCATGGTTCGACGGCGGCAGTCCGTCAGGTCGGCGAACTCCTTTCGCCGCAAAACGATACAGTTGCGTTTTATTTCGCGCCGCCGGAGATCATCGTCCGCCACGCAGCCGCTGCCGAAGAAACACGCGAACGGGCCCGAAAGGCGATCGCCGATGCCGTGTTCGACGAGGGGCGCACTTCATTGCCGCCGTTGCTCGCCGCCACAAGCACCGAGATCCTAGCCGAGCACACGGCCGCCGAAGGCATCCTGATCGAAGCCCGAAAATGGAACGCCGAGCTGATCGTCCTCGGCGCGCAAGGGATGTCGGCCTGGGAACAACTCCTGCTCGGCAGCGTGTCGCAAGCGGTCGCACACAACTCAACGCTTCCGGTTTGCATCGTTCGCCCAAGGCCTGCCGATCGACAGGCCGAGCCGCTACGCGTGCTGTTTGCCTACGACGGCTCCACGGGCTCGGCCGCCGCTCTGGCAACGGCCGAGCGCCTGACCTTTCCGACAGGGACGCAAGTCTTCGCGCTGGCGGTCGTCGAATCGATCGCTTGCGGTTCCGTTCCGGCATGGCTTATGCAAAAGGCGCGGCATGCCGATGCGACGGCGATGGCCGACGCTTGGGGGCGTGAACACGAAGACGACAAGCGTCAGGCGCACGATCAACTCGCCGAGCACATGGCGAAACAACCGGCGCCGTTTTCGAGTGCCGAGTCGATCGTCGCCGAAGGGCACGCGGCGGAGCAAATTCTTCGCGTCGTGCATGAACGACGTATCGACCTCGTCGTGCTCGGCTCGCACGGCAAGGGAATGATCGAACGCCTGCTCATCGGCAGCACGAGCAGCAAGGTGCTCGCAGGCTCCCCTTGCTCGGTATTACTCGCGCGCGGCAAATAATCGCGCATTCATCACGCATTCATCAAGTGATCAAGCATTCTCATGAGTATTCTTAGTTCTTTCATGTCGACGGTTCTTACTCCTTTCCGACCGGCGGTGCTGGCGATCGGCGAAGATTATCGCCGGCGCTTGATTCCGTATCTCGCGGAAACGATTCCTCCGGCGGCTACGTTGCTCGACGTCGGCTGCGACGACGGTAAGGTCGGCTCCGGCGTTCGCGCGCTACGTCCGGAGCTCGACGTTCGCGGCTGCGACATCCAAGACTTACGGCCGTGCCTGGTTCCTCGCACGCTGTACGACGGCAAAACCTTGCCGTTTCCCGACGATTCGTTCGATGCGGTCATGGCCGTCGACGTGCTGCATCATACGCGCGACATCCCAATGATGCTGCGAGAGATGACGCGCGTGTCGCGGCGCTGGGTCGTCGTGAAGGACCACCAAGTCGGCGGGACGCTCGCCTATTGGCGAATCGGATTCGGCGACTTCATCCTCAATGCGACTTGGGGCATCCCCTGCACGTTCAACTACCCTCGTCGCGGTGGATGGCAGAAGATGTTCGCCGAGTCCGGCCTCGCGATCCATCGCGAGCGCGAAGACCTGGATATGGGCCGGATGAACTGGGCGATCGAACACCCGATCTTCGTCGGCGAGAAGGTTGCAAGTTCGCGATAAGTCGCGATGCAACGCAACGTCGAAGGCTCGGCGTCCCGTTATTTCCGCTGCACGACTATTTTCGTTGCACGACCGGATTCGTCAGCGTGCCGATCCCGGCGATCGTAATGCTCACCACATCGCCGGCGAGCAGCGTGAAGTCTTTGTCGGGCACCACGCCGGTGCCGGTGAGCAGAACCGCGCCGTGAGGAAACGTGTTCTCGCGGCAGAGCCATTCGACGAGCGACGGCAGCGGCCGTGCGATTTCGGCGGCCGTCGTTTGGCCGGAGAACACGCTCTTGCCGCCGCGCGTGATGTCGATGCCGATCACCGTCTCTTCGAGCGACGGCAGCGAGCCCTGCAACGTGATCCAAGGGCCGAGCGAACAGGATTCGTCGTAGACTTTCGCTTGCGGCAGATAGAGCGGATTCTCCCCTTCGATGTCGCGCGAGCTCATATCGTTGCCGATCGTGTAGCCGACGATCTGCCCGCGACGATCGATCACGAGCGCGAGTTCCGGCTCCGGCACGTTCCATGTCGAGTCTTTGCGAATGCGGACCGGCTTCTCATGGCCGACGACCTTCGGCGCGCTGGCCTTGAAGAACAACTCCGGCCGATCGGCCTTGTAGACGAGATCGTATACCGTGGCCGATGAGACCGACTCTTCCATCCGCGCCGAACGGCTGCGCTTGTAGGTTACGCCTGCGGCCCAGATCTCTTGGTTGTCGATCGGCGGTAAGAACGTCACCGCGGTTCGTGCGAAGGAGGCCGCCGTAGGATCGATGAGAAATCGAACCGTCTCGGCAGGGTCGTTCGACTCAAGGATTTCCGTCAACGATTGATACTGGCCGGCCGCAAGCGCGAGCGGTCGAACGACGTCCCCTTCGACGACGCCGAGCATCGTCTTACCGTTGGGAGCGAGAAATTTAGCGAGGTTCATGAGCGGCGGAAGGGGTCAGAGGTCAGGAGTCGGGGGTCAGAGGAGATGGGTCCGATTTTCCGGAACATCGCCGCTTAACGCAAGGCGCGAAATTGGATCAAAGCGTCGAGCGTCCGCTGCATATCGTCGGGCAAGGCCGCCTCGAACGTCAACTCGCGGTCGTCCGTCGGGTGCCGGATCGTAAGCCGCCGCGCATGCAACGCTTGGCGCTCGAGCAACGGCGTCTCGTCTTTCGGATCGCGACGAATCTCGCCGAGCGTCAATCGCGCGCGGCTGCCGTACAGTCGATCGCACAACACCGGAGCGCCGACGCTCGCCAAATGCAGCCGAATCTGATGCGTCCGACCGGTCTTCGGGAGGATGCGCACCGCGCCGTAGCCGTCGAAGTGTCGCTCGATCTCATAGAAACTTTGCGCCGGTCGGGCCAACGGATGATCGCGACGGATCGCCATTTTTTCGCGCTGATACGGATGCGGTCCGATCGGCTGATCGATCAGGTCGCGGTCGCAGTCGGGGGCGCCGACCGTGATCGCGAAGTATTCCTTGCTCACCGTGCGCCCCTCGAATTGCTCGGCCACGCGCTTATGCGCCGCGTCGGTCTTAGCGATCAGGATCACGCCGCTCGTATCGCGATCCAAGCGATGCACGATGCCGGGCCGTGTGGGGCCGCCGTATTCGCTGAGCTCGTCGAAGTGGTGTCGCAGAGCGGAAGCGAGTGTTCCCTCCCAATGGCCGCGGCCCGGATGCACGACCATGCCCGGCGGCTTATTGATGACGGCGATCGCTTCGTCTTCATAGACGACATCGAGCGGAATGGCAGCCGGGAGCGGACCTTCCTTCGCCAGTTCCGGCAGCGAGACGTTCACGACATCGCCGGTGGCGACATGCTGCGCGGCCTTCGAGTGTCGGCCGTTGAGGCGCACCCCTTGCGAATTGATCGACTTGCGAATGTGGGTCCGGCTATACGACGGAAACGTCTGCGCAATGAACCAATCGAGCCGCGCGCCGGAGTATTGCTCCGGAACCACGATATCGACCGGGCCCTTCGACGGATCGGGAGACGACATGATAAGAAACGCTCGATTCTCAATGCCGAATGGGCGTTTCCATCACACGCAACTTTTTACTTCGGCGGCGTGGCCGAAGGGGTCGCCGTAGGGGTAACAGTCGGGGAAGCCGAGGGGCTCAGTGCCGGCGTGGCGCTCGGAGTCGCGACCGCAGCGGTCGTCGCTGCCGTGGCGGTAGGCGTAGCCGCAGGAGTACCTGTCGGTGTTGCGCCGGATGTCGTCGCCGGCGGGAAGCTTGCTTCGGTGTTCGGCAGCGTACTCAAGTTGTGAGGATCGAAGAGTGCCGTGCCGCTCGGCTTCGGTTTCGGCTTTTGATCCCGATACCATTTCGCAAACGCCAAGGTCGCGGGCTTTTCCAGATACGCAAGCTTCTGGGCGGCGACGTCGTGATACAGGCCTCCCTTCCAATCCTTCAGAGTCGTGTATTGCGCCTTCGCGTCGTCGATCAAACCCATCGATTCGTAGTAGCGGGCCAGTCCCAAGGCGGCTCGCTCTTGCAGTCGATCGTCGCTCTTATATCCCTTCAGATCGGTGTAGAACTTCTTCGCTTCGGCGAGCCGCTTTTCTCCGGCTTCGCGATCGGACGAGAGCAGATCGATTCCTTCGTTGAGTGCGATATCGGCCAGCACCATATCCGCCATCTGGCCGGCGAGCAGATCGGAGTCGGCTTTGGCGAGTGTTTCCAGCCCGGTGGTGTTGTCGCTCGCCGTCGCGCTGAAGAATGAATTCCAGGCCGAAGCGGCCCGTTCTTCCTTACGATTGCTGAGCACCAAGAAGACGACGGCGACGATCAACACGCCGACGACACTGCCCGCGAGCAGTCTCGCGTTCTCTTCACACCATTGAAGCGAGTGACCTAGCCAATCGGCCAATTGATTCTTTTCGAGCTCGTGGCGTCGTTCCGTCTTCATATAAGGGGCGCTAATGCGAGGAGGCTAAAAGGATGTAATCGAAAAATCGTGCGATCGGTCAGTGAGCAACGCGCGGCAGCGGCGCGCGGGCGGCATCGCGTAGCCGCTCGGCTCCTCTTCCCGGTCTTGCGGCGAAAAAGGGAAGCCGGAAGTATATGCCCCGTCGCCGAACTACGTCAACCCAAGCAAGTTACGGCGAGCGGTCATGCTATCGCACGTTTACGCCCCCATCGCTCCCTTGTGACGAATTCGGCCGACCTCCATAATCGACGGGCTACTCTTCTTCCGCAGATCGTAAGTGACGGAGCACTCCGCTGTGGCCTCGATGGACGACGGGCTCAATCCCCCGCAACGGGAAGCGGTTAACACGCTTTCGGGCCCCCTTTTGGTGCTCGCCGGCGCCGGCACCGGGAAGACGCGCGTCGTCACGTTCCGCATCGCTCGGCTCATTAAAAACGGCACGCGGCCGAGCCGGATCCTCGCCGTCACCTTCACGAACAAAGCCGCCGGCGAAATGCAGGAAAGGGCCGGCGCCATCCTCGGCAAGGCGGGGCCCGCCAAGCCGGGCTCCGGCGGAAAGCCGGACAAGCCCGAGATCTCGACGTTTCATTCGCTCTGCGTGCGCGTGCTCCGGCGGCATATCGAAAAGCTCGGCTATCCGCAACAGTTCGCCATCTACGATCGCGGCGATCAAGAAAGCACGGCGCGCAGCGTACTGCGCGAGATTCATGTGCCGAACGAAGTGTTGCGGCCGAGCGACTTGCTGAGCATCATCGGCAATTGGAAAACGAAATGTATTCGACCGCACCAAGCCGAGAACGTCGCCGAGACCGATAAGGAGCATCTCGCCGCAATGGCCTATCGGCGCTATCAAGCGCAGCTCAAAGCCTCGGGCGCGGTCGACTTCGACGACTTGCTTCTTTGCACGGAAGAACTCTTTACCGGCTTCAAGGAAGTGCGGGCCGTCGAAGCGAAGCGGTTCGATCATCTGCTCGTCGACGAATATCAAGACACGAACGGCTCGCAGTATCGCATTATCAAAGCGCTCGCCGAAGAGCACCGCAATCTGTGCGTCGTCGGCGACGACGATCAATCGATCTACGGCTGGCGCGGTGCCGAGGTAACCCACATCCTCGGGTTCCGCCGCGACTGGCCCGAGGCGAAGATCGTACGGCTCGAAGACAACTACCGTTCGACCGCGCCGATTCTCGAACTCTCGAACCGCTTGATCGCGCACAATAAAAACCGCTACGACAAGGTACTTCGCTCGTCGCGCGAAGGGGGCGAGAAGCCGCGGATCTTGCAGTTCGAGGATGAAGAAGCCGAAGCGACGAACGTGGTCGACGAGATCGACGGCCTGATCAAGCAAGGGCTTCCGCCGAAAAGCGTCGCCATCTTGTTTCGCACGAACGAGCAACCGCGCGCGTTCGAGGCCGAGCTGCGTCGCGCGAAGGTCCCTTATACGCTCATCGGCGGGATGTCGTTCTACGACCGCAAGGAAGTGCGCGATGTCTTGAGCTATTTGAAGATCATCGCCAATCCGAAAGATGAAGTCTCGCTGCTGAGAATCATCAACACGCCGGCCCGAGGCTTGGGGCGCGGCGCGATCGAAGCGATGGTGAAACGGGCCACGACCGACGGCGTGCCGCTGTGGGAAATCTTGCCGCAAGGGCGAAGCATTCCGGAGCTCTCGCAAGCGTCCGTCGACGGCGCGATGGAGCTACGCGATTTGATCGTCCAATGCCAAAAGCGATTGCAGAAGAAAGAAGATCCGCTGGTCGATGTCGTGCGCGAGCTGCTCGAAGACATTCGCTATCGAGCCGAGATCGATCGCAACTACAAAGAGCCCGCCGACCGGGATGCGCGTTGGAACACGGTCGAGGAACTGGTCAACGCGATCGGCATCTATGAAGGACGCGGCTCGAAGCAGAAGTCGCTCGCCGGCTTTCTCGACGAAGTGGCGCTGAATGCCCGCGATCAGGAAGAAGACAAAGAGACGAAAGTCGGCCGGAACGCGGTCGTGCTGATGACGATGCACAGCGCGAAAGGCTTGGAGTTTCCGCATGTCTATCTCGTCGGCATGGAAGAGGGTCTGCTGCCGCATCGCAGGAGCGTCGCGGTCGATGGGACGGCGATCGACGAAGAGCGGCGGCTGTGCTACGTCGGCGTGACGCGCGCCCAAGATCGGCTGACGCTCACGCTCGCCCTCTCGCGATTCAAGTGGGGCCGCAAGAAGCCGACGATCCCAAGCCGATTCCTCTTCGAGCTCAACGGCAAGGCCGACAACCCCCAAGCGAAAAAGGCGCTGCAAGCCGCACGACAAGAGTTCTTGCCGGAAGACGCGAAGAAGAAACTTGCCAAGGACGCGGCGATGAAGAAGGGGAAGAGATAGGAGTAGGGGTCGGAGGTCAGGGGTCGGGGGTCAGAGGTCTGATGCCGGCGCGGGTTTTCGACCCATGACCTCTTGCTCAACGCAACGCGTTGAGGATCCTCAACCGGACCGCTTGAAACGCCGGGAGCACGCCGCCGAGGATTCCCATCGCCAGGGCGAGCAGCATCGCTTTGGCGAGCGTGTCGGCGTTCACGGTGAGTCGCAGCACGACCAGTTTGCCTCCTCCTTGCCCGCCGCTGACGACGCTGTTGGCGGTCAAGCCGTCGGTGAGTTGTCCGAGCGCGCACCCCAGCGCTCCGCCGATGAGTGCGATCATGATCGACTCCAGGAGAAACGAGATCAGCACTTGCGGTCGGTTGAAGCCTAATAGTCGGAGCACGCCGATGTCGCGCGTCCGCTGGGCGACGGCGGCGTACATCGTGTTCATCACTCCGAACACCCCACCGATCCCCATGAAGACGGTAAGAAAGATCAACGAAATGAGAAACTGTTTGTTCGTTTGCGAGAGCCCGGCATAGTAGTCGGTTTCGATCAGCGCGTTGACGGCCGCTTTCTTGTAGTCGTTGTTGAAGAAGATCTTGAGCTTCGCCGCTTCGTCGACGCCGGCCGTTTGCGCGACGAGCGACGAATAACTCTCCTTGCCGAACATCGGACCGATCAACGTTCGCTTAGCCCAAAGCTCGGAGTCGAACGTCAGCCCTTCCGATTTCATGATGCCGACGACGATCCAGGTCCGATCGTTTAGATGAAACGTGTCGCCGACCGTGAGCGCCGTTTTGCCGGCATCACGCATCGTTTGATCTCGGGCCAGTTCGCGCGCGAGCCCTTCGCCGACGACGACCTCGATATTCGCAGCTCCCGCTTGCCCCTTCGCGCCGTCGCTCACCCCCGCCGCGGAAAACCAGCGCCCCCCTTCATACAGTTGCAGCCCATGCACGCGTCCGCTGATCTCGGGATCGTCGACGCCGCGCATCGAAAGAAAACGACGTTTCGGCCGGCCGGGAAGTGCGTTCTCGATCGGTTGCGTGACGATGATGTAGGTTTCGCGGCTGACCAGCGGCCGCGCGCCGTCGCGCAGGATCCCCGCTTGGTTTTCCAACTCGCCGACGTCGGAATACCCGAGGTTGCTGAAGGCTTCATCGGTCGAGCCTTCCGCCATGATCACGATGTTGCCCGGCCGACCGCTCCCGAGCAGCAAGGCCTCCATGCCGTTGACGACCGCCTGCATCGCCACGAGCAGCGTGGTCACGAGCGTAAACGCCAACACGGTGAGAAACGTCGTTCGCCAGCGGGCGATTAAGTTGTAGTAGTTGTAGGAAAGGGGAACTCGCCCGGCGAGCAACAGCAACGCGACCAGCGCCGCGCCGATTGCGACGGGTGTGTAGAGGGAGCCTGAGATAAGGAGGGATTGGGACAAGAAAGTTGAGGGATCCGAGGTCAGTTCAGGCGAGGTGATGTGTTGAAATTAAGTGACGCGAGCGAACACGTCCGATACTCGTACGCTGCGGGCCGACCAGGCCGGAACGAAGCTGCCGAGAAACGCGGTCGCCGTGCCGATTGCCGGACCCCACGCGAGCGCCGCCGCCGGGATGAAGAAGCGGCCGAAGAAGGCGATCGGAAAGGGGACGCCGCCGAAGAGTTTGTTCACGACGAGATAGGTCAGTCCTGCGCTGCTGAAACCGGCGAGGCTGCCGAGCACGATTGATTCGCCGAGTACCATCAACAGTAAATGGTTCGGCTGGAACCCGAGCACCTTCATCACGGCGAACTCGCGCTGCCGCTCGCGGACGCTGATACTGATCGCGTTGGCGATCACCATCGCGAGCGTCGCCATGATGGCCGGCGCGAGGACGACGCGCATGCCCCAGATCAGATCGCGATACCCTTCGAGCGCCGCGCCGATGCCGGAGGCGAGCGTTTCGACTTTGACCGTCGGATTGCTGAACGAAGGATTACGCGTGATCTGCTCGCTCGCTTTTTGAAACGCTGCCATGTCGGGCAGCCGGAGCCAGACGAGATTCAGCGATTTGCTTTCGAGCGGATGGGGCGTGTTGCGATGATTGCGCTTGTAGGCATCGAGCGACGTCATCAAGTAGTCGATATCGACGACCGCGTTGTTGTTATAGCGACCGTCGGGAAACGTGCCGACGATCTCCAACTCGAGATCGATGTCTTTATAATTCAAACCGTAGAGCACGATCCGCTCCCCGACTTGTTTTTTGATCGCCTTCAAGCGGTCGAGCCCCAAGATGATTCCTTGCCGGTTCCGCTTGAGCTTCTCGACCACGGCCGTGAATGCGGCTTGCTCGGCCGGCGGGAGGTCGTCGAGTTCGTCCATCATCGTCAGCAGTTTTTCCGGCTCCATGCAGAAAGCGAAGAGCATGTTCTCGCGGCTCCGCTTCGGGTCGAGCGAGCCGCCGTAGAACGACCAACTCATCGAGTCGAGCGGACGGATATCGCCCGGCTCGCGCGCGCCGGCTTCGCGCAAGCCTTGAGAATATGCGAACGGCATCTGACTCGGAGCGCGCCACTTCTCGCTGATGATCGCCTTGAAGTTGTTGCTCTTCTCCGCCATCTGGTCGTCGAGATAAGACAAGATCGACCAGATCAACGTCACGACCATCACCAACATCATCGTACCGAGCATCGTCAGCACCGTGCGCAACGGATTGCGCCCGAGGTTCTGAAAGACGAGGAGAGTGAGTTGGAGCATGGGGAGAGGAAGGGGTCGGAGGTCAGGGGTCGGGGGTCAGTAGAAGAGGTCGCTTGCTTCGATTTTCGTCATTCGTGCTTCGTCATTCTTTCGTCATTAGAAATTCGACATTCGTCATTCCGCATCCCAACTGACCCCCGACCCCTGACCTCCGACCCCTGCTAATGCATACTCGCCGCCGTGTCGCTCACCAGTCTTCCCTTTTCAAGATGTAAGATTCGGTTCGCGTGGGCGGCTGCTCGGGGGTCGTGGGTGACCATGATGATCGTCTTTCCCATGGCCGTGCGCAGCTCGTTCATCAGCGCCAGGATTTCTTCCGCGCTATGCGAGTCGAGATCGCCAGTCGGCTCGTCGGCGACGATCAGCATCGGATCGGTCACTATGGCCCGAGCGATGCCGACCCGTTGTTGTTGTCCGCCGGAAAGCTGGCCCGGCTTGTGATGAATGCGGTCGGAGAGCCCGACGATATCGAGTGCCGTGAGGACTTGCTTCTTGCGCTGCGCCGCCGACATCGAAAGCAACAGGAGCGGCAACTCGACGTTGCGATACGCGCTCAACACCGGCATGAGATGATAAAACTGAAACACGAAACCGACGCTGCGCGTGCGCCAGCGCGCAAGCTGCGCCTCGCTCATTTCGGAGATACACTGATCGCCGATCCAAATCTCTCCCTCGCTCGGCTGATCGAGCCCGGCGATGAGATTCAGCAGCGTCGTTTTACCGGAACCGCTCGGGCCCATCAGGGCGAGAAAGTCCGCCGCCGGCACGTCGAGCGAAAGGTCTTGCAACACATCGACACGTTCGCTGCCGCGCGTGAAGTACTTATGAATGTGGCTGACGCGAACGAGCGGAGAAGATTCCGGCATGACGTCGAGAATCCGGGCGGCGAAGTGGAAGTGGGCGAATTATGACACGCCGGCCCGCTTGCGTCGACCGGCCGTGGCCTTTAAGTCGGTCTTCGTCGCTCGTGGTTTTGCGAGCGCCTTCGCAGCGCGCGGCTTCGTCGCATACGATTCCAAATGCTTGCGTACATGGCGGGCGATGGCTTCGGCAAAGACCGGCGGCACGGCATTGCCGATTTGCATCGCGATCCGAATCTTCGTGCCGCACCAGAGAAAGTCGTCGGGAAAACTCTGAATGCGGGCCGCTTCCCAATGCGTGATCGGACGATGCTCCGACGGATGGAGATAGCGTCCCTTCTCGGGCTTATAAAACTCGCAACGAATCGTGCAGCGCGCCGGCTGATCCCAATCGAGACGCCCGAAGAGGTCGGTCCCCCCCTCCGTTTTGCGTAGCCAGCAACCAGGCGTGAGCTCCGGCGCGAGGCGCTGCAAGTCGAAGCGATTGCCTCCAGGAGGAATGAGCTGGTAGCGCGCGTACGAGACCGGCGTCGGGCTGCGCGCGATGTGCAGATCGGGCCCGGTAGCGGGTTGGCTGTGTAGGTCGTTATGCGTCGGCTTCAAGGGAACGCCGGCGAGTGCTTCGCGCACCGTTCGTCGCACGCCGGTCGGCTCGGGCAACGTGATCGGACCGAGCCGCGAGCCGATGATGATTGCTCGGCGCCGGTTCTGCGGCACGCCGTAGTCGCTCGCGAGGAGGACGGCGCTCGCCGTGTGGAACCCGAGCTGTTTCGCGCGGCGCAGGATCGCGTTTCCTTCCGGCGCGGTGAGCAGATTGCGCACGTTTTCGACGACAAATACCTTACACTCGGTCGACTCGACGACGTCCATGTAGAATCGCCACATGGCCCGGCGCGGGTCGTTGGCTCGGTTGCCCGTCAGGTTCGAGAACCCTTGGCATGGGGGGCCGCCGATGACGACGTCGGCCTTCGTTTGGATGCCGCCGCGGTCGACGATCGATGCGATGTCTTCGGCCAGGACGTGCGGCCCGAAGTTGGCGGCGTAGGTGGCGGCGAAGTCGGGTTCTTTCTCGACGGCCAGGGTCGGCCTAAACCCGGCCCGCGTGAAGCCGAGCGTCATGCCTCCGGCGCCGGCGAAGAGATCGACGAGGTTGTAGGGCCGAGGCATGCGAATCCTTTCGGTTGCCGGAATTTGCGACGATACAGTGTAACCTTCCAAGGCCTCCGGTGAATACCTAGGGTTCCGCGCGGCTGCTTGGAGCGCTCCCCCCAGGGTTGCACGTGGGGCTATTGAACGGGCTACTGAACGAAGGAATTGCCGAAAGTAGCAGGCACGTTCCACGTGCCGTCCGCCACGAACGATTTCGGGCAGCGCGGCACGACCCCATCGGCGAACGACGCAAGTTGCTACGGCACGTGGAACGTGCCTGCTGTATTTTCTTGCGTTGCTTGTCGCTCGGCCGTATGCGACTATGTGTTCTCCCCGATATTTCCCGCCTCTCCGCCGGCCTGCCGATGTCGCATAGCATTCTCAATCGTTACCTCGACCCGACGACGCTCGGCCGGCTTTCTCAGCGCACCGTCGATCCGCGCGGACTCGTGCTCGGGCACTTGGCCGGGAGCCACAAGTCGCCGCTGGCCGGCTTCGCCGTCGAGTTTGCAGGGCACCGCGAGTATGTCGCCGGCGACGATCTGCGCCATCTCGATTGGCGGGTCTACTATCGGCACGAGAAGTTTTTCATCAAGCAATACGAGATGGAAACGAACCTCACGTGCCATCTCGTGCTCGACCATAGCGAGAGCATGCGCTACGGCGAAGACGACGAACAAAAGCTCCTCTACGCCCAGCGCATGGTCACGATTCTCGCCAAGCTTATCACCGCGCAAAGCGATCGGGTGTCGCTGGCCGCGATCGATGAAGGGCTCACCGCCGCCGTGCCGCCGGGCAATTCCGGAGCGCAGGTGATTCGCTTCGTCGAAGAGATGCACAAGCTCGAGCCGCGGAAGAAGACGAAGCTCGAAGACGGCATCAACGAGCTCGTAGGACGGATGGGCCGGCGCGAGATCGTGATGATCTTCAGCGATTTCCTGGTCGACCTCGAAGCGCTGGAGCCGGCCTTGCAACGGCTGCGCTATCAGCGCCACGAAGTCGTGTTGTTTCATGTGCTGCATCACGACGAGCTGACGTTTCAGTTCGAAGGGCAAGTGAAGTTCCGCGGCCTCGAAGCGCTCGAAGAACTCACGACGCAGCCCGAAGAACTTCGCGCGCTCTACCTGCAAGCTCTCGGCGAATTCAATACGAAGTTCGACGACCTATGCCGCCGCAACCACATCGAACGGGTGCCGGTCGACACGAGCCGCACGGTCGGCGACGTGCTGCTCGACTATCTCAACGAGCGAAGCCGGGTGCGGAGCGCGAAGTTTTAACCGCCGCAATCCGCTTGGCGCCGGCTCCCTGCGGCGACCTTCCGAAGTCGTAGTCTTTTAGCCGCTTGCAATCGTCGGTGGTCGCCGTCTAATATCGGCAGATGAGCGGCGGCCATTCCCGGCCGTTAAGTTGGAGAACATGGATGGTTCCGGGCTAGGGAGTCTTGCGATATGGAAAACGTGTTGGCAGTCGTGTTGGCCGGCGGCAAGGGTTCGCGGCTCGAGCCTTTGACGCGCGATCGGGCCAAGCCCGCCGTGCCGTTCGGCGGCAGTTACCGCATCATCGACTTCACGCTTTCCAACTGCTTGCACAGCCGAATCCGCAAGATTCTCGTGCTTACGCAATACAAGGCGGCCAGTCTCGATCGGCACATCAACATCGGCTGGCGGCATCTCTTCTGTCGCGAACTCGGCGAGTTTATCGACGTCGTGCCGCCGCAGCAGCGCATCGACGAGAACTGGTATCTCGGCACTGCCGACGCCGTGTATCAGAACATCTACACGATCGAGAAAGAACGCCCGCAGTACATCGTCATTCTCGCCGGCGACCACATCTATAAGATGAACTACGAGAAGTTGGTCGAGGCGCACATCGCCAACCAAGCCGACATGACAGTCGCTTCGCTTCGCGTGACGAAGGCCGAGGCGCGCGAGTTCGGCGTGATGGCGGTCGACGAGCAGAACCGCGTCGTCGGGTTCGAGGAGAAGAAGCAAAACCCGAAGACCATTCCCGGCGATCCCGAGCATTGCTTGGCGTCGATGGGGGTCTACGTCTTCACCGCGAAGTTCATGTTCGATCAGCTTTGCCGCGACGCCACGGTCGACGAAAGCCAGCACGACTTCGGGCGCAATATCATCCCGTCGATCATCGATAGCCATCGGGTCTTCGCGTTTCCGTTTAAGGACGAAAACCTCAAGAGCGATGCCTATTGGCGCGACGTCGGCACGCTCGACGCTTATTATGAAGCGAACATGGACCTCGTTTCGGTCGATCCGCTGCTGAATGTGTACGACGAACATTGGCCGCTCCGAACCTATCATCCGAACTATCCGCCGCCGAAGTTCGTCTTCGCCGGCGAAGGACACGACGCCCGCCGCGGGCAAGCGCTCGACAGCATCGTCTGCATGGGCTCGATCGTTTCCGGCGGAACGGTCGCCGGCTCGATCGTCGGCTCCAATTGTCGCATCAATAGCTATGCGCTCGTGCAAGATTCGATTCTGTTCGAAGGGGTCAACGTCGGTCGCCACGCGAAAGTGCGCCGCGCGATCATCGATAAGGGCGTGCATATCCCGGCCGGAATCGAGATCGGCTACGACGTCGAACAAGACCGAGCCCGAGGCTTCACCTTCAGCGAGGGGGGCATCGTCGTGATCGCGAAGGCGGACGGGGTGGAGCACTTTACTTAGGAAAGTCAAAAGTCAGAATGCAAAAGGCAAAACGACGGAGCTGCTTTGCCTGTTACGATCTCCATTTCTCACTTTTGCATTCTGCATTTTAACTTCTGACTTTCCCCCATGGCTTGGTTCCTCCTGATCATCGCCGGCCTCCTCGAAGTCGGGTGGGCGATCGGGCTCAAGTACACCGAGGGCTTCACGAAGCCGATACCGTCGCTTCTCACGATCCTCGGCATCGGCCTGAGCATGTTCCTGCTCTCGGTCGCCGCGCGAACGCTTCCCATCGGCACCGCCTACGCCGTCTGGGTCGGCATCGGAGCGGTCGGCACGGCGATCCTCGGGATCGTGCTGCTCAACGAACCAGCCGGCACCGCGCGATTGGCGTTCCTGGCGCTCATGATCGTCGCGCTCGTGGGCCTCAAGGCGACATCGCACTAAGCGGCGCCTCGCGCAGAGTGCGATCGCCAAGCGTTCGCTCGCAAAGCGTGCCTCCTTCAATAGCCGGGGATGAATATCCCCGGCACCCCGACATCGTGGCCCTCGAGAAGTCGCCCATCCGCGGATATTCATCCGCGGCTATCGATGGGAGCGTGCTTCGTAGTGATATCTCTTTGCGCTCCGAGCGTTTGCGCTTCGACAGGCGTTGAAGTATCACGCCGCGAGAGACTTCCTATCTGACCCCCGACCCCTGACCCCCGACCCTTCCTTCAACCCATTTGCCAATCCTGCTTTCTTCCCGATAATACGGGATTACCCAAAACCGCCGTTTGCGAGTTTGTCGAACCATGCAAGAGCTCATCAAGTACCAAGGCATCACTTTCGACGACGTTCTGCTGGAGCCGGCTTATAGCGAAGTCGTGCCGGCGGATTGCAGCGTGAAGACCCGACTGACGAAGCGGATCGAGCTCAATATCCCGCTCGTCAGCTCGCCGATGGACACCGTTACCGAGAGCGAGATGGCGATCGCCTTGGCTCAGGAAGGGGGCCTCGGCGTCATTCACAAGAATATGTCGATCGAGCGCCAGACCGACGAAGTCGACAAGGTGAAGCGTTCCGCCAACGGCATCATCGTCGACCCGGTGACGCTGCCGCCGACCGATACGGTGCGCAAGGCGCGCGAAACCATGGCGCAGTTTAACGTTTCGGGCGTGCCGATCACCGAAGCCGGCGGCCGGCTCGTCGGAATTCTTACGCGCCGCGACCTTCGTTTTCTCGAGAACGACGACACCCCGATTCTTGAGGTAATGAGCAAAAATCAGCTCGTAACGGCTACGGGGACCGTAACGCTTGAGCAAGCTGAAAAGATTTTGATGGTAAATAAGGTCGAGAAACTTTTACTGGTTGACGAAAACTACAAACTGACCGGCCTTATTACGATCAAAGACATCGATAAGCTCCGCCGTTTCCCGAATGCTTGCAAAGATAAGCTGGGAAGACTTCGCGTCGGAGCCGCCGTCGGTGTTTACGAAACGGAGCGAGTCGCCGGTCTGATCGCCAAGGGGGTCGATGTCCTGATCGTCGATAGTGCCCACGGGCACTCCTCGAACGTGTTGGAAACGATCCGCTCGATCAAGAAGCAATGGGACATTGACGTCGTTGCCGGCAATGTCGCTACCGAAGAAGGTGCGCTCGATCTGATCCGCGCAGGTGCCGATGCCGTGAAAGTCGGAATCGGTCCCGGTTCGATCTGTACGACGCGCGTCATCTCCGGTGTCGGCGTGCCGCAAATCACGGCGATCTTCCGCGCTACGCAAGCCGCCAAGGCCGCGGGAGTGCCGGTCATCGCCGACGGAGGAATTCGCTACTCGGGAGACATCACGAAAGCCATCGCCGCCGGTGCCAGTTGTTGCATGATCGGCGGGCTCTTCGCAGGCTTGGATGAAAGTCCCGGCGACACGATTCTCTTCCAAGGCCGAACATTCAAACAGTATCGAGGAATGGGTTCGCTCGGAGCGATGGTTAAAGGCTCCAGCGAGCGCTACAGACAAGGAAGTAGTGAGCGAGGCACGAACAAATTCGTTCCCGAAGGGGTCGAAGGTCGTGTCCCGTTCAAAGGCAATTTGAGCGGTTTCGTCTATCAGCTCGTCGGCGGCCTCAGGGCCGGAATGGGCTATTGCGGAACGAGGAATATCGACGAGCTGCGCACCAACGCGCGGTTCATTCAAGTCTCAGCAGCCAGCGTTCGGGAGAGCCACCCACATGACATCGCGATTACACAAGAGTCGCCGAACTATAGTACGGAGCGCGCCACGGGCGACGGAGCCTAACGGCCGTCCGCCGTTGGATGTCGTACCCGAACGTTTCCCTTCGGCCGACATCGAACAGTCCCTCGAGCGGAACCAGGAATATCGACGCACCGCGACTCTCGCGTTTGCCATCGTCATCGGGCTGATCCCGCTGCTTTATTACTTCACCTCGACGGCCGACGGAGCGGAACCGACCCGCTCGACGAGCCGCCCTTCCGGCAAGTCGCCGAACGGATCGTCGCTCAAGTGGCGCGCCGCCGGCAGTCGAGCTTCGGCATCCAGCCCGACGGTCGACGAAGCCGCTGCGGTGGAAGCGACGCCGGCCGAACCGAAGCAACTCGAAGCCGCTGCCGATGCGAAGCCGATCACTGCCAAATCGAGCGAGCCCGAAGCCAAACGTGCGCCCGAATTACGTCGCGACAACCAGATCCGGCTGACGCAAGCGACGAACCCGCTCGCGAATCCGCTTGCCGACCCGTTCGGCGATGCCAAACCGACAGCCCCGGCGCCGCGCCTGCTCACCACTGAGCCGAAGTCGCCGCTGAATAGCAACGCGACGGTTCCGCCCCTGCCGAGAGCCGACCAATTGGCGATCATCAACGGCGGCTTTCAACAAGAAGAGTGCCCGAAGCTGAGCGACCTGAAACCGATCTCTAAGATCTCGAACGTCATCGCCGCCTCGCAAGGCGACTTGCCTCGCGAGTGCTACTTCGACGAGACCGTGATCGGGCCGATGAATCGCAATTGGCTGGCGACGACCTATACATGGAAAGCCTCCGGACTGTGTCACAAGCCGCTCTACTTTGAAGAAGTGGCGCTCGAACGCTACGGCCATTCGACCGGCCCGATCTCGCAGCCGATCGTCAGCGGTGCCCACTTTTTCGCCACGCTTCCGCTCCTGCCGTACAAGATGGGCCTGAACCCGCCGTGGGAATGCAAATACGCCCTCGGCTACTATCGCCCGGGGAGTTGTGCTCCTTATATCGTGCCGCCGATTCCGATCAGCGGACGAGCCATCGCGGCCGAAGCGGCTGCCGTGTCGGGTGCGATCTTCCTCTTCCCGTAAGCGGAATAGCAAGGCCTGCCTAAACGACTTTCGAGGGGCGTCGATCGCAAAGATCGACGCCCCTTTTTTCGTTGAACTGCCACGCGTATTCTTTTGCAATGAAGGCAATCGTCGCCAGAGGTTCGAGCAGCCGCAACAGACCGTTCCTCGCTTGCGAGTTCGCGAGCCCGCAACATCGCCCGACAAACTGCAATCATGCCCGAACTCATCCTCACGCGCGAACAAGCACGCCAAGTCGACGTGCTCGCGATCGAACGCTACGGAATGACCGGGCTCGTACTGATGGAGAACGCCGGCCGCGGAGCAGCCGAAATCATTCGTGACTTATACGCGAACGAACTCCGCACCTCGGGCCCGATCGCGATCTGCTGCGGCAAGGGAAACAACGGCGGCGACGGCTTCGTGATCGCGCGGCACTTGAACAATCGCGAGATTCCCGTAAGCGTGCTGCTGTTCTGCGATCCCGCCAAGCTCACGGGGGACGCCGCCGCGAACTACGAGATCGCCCGTCGCGCAGGGCTGCCGATCGAAGTCTTCGCCGCCGTTGCGGATAGGACGTTCGATATCGCGCGACTCCAAGCCTCGCTTTCCGGTACCGGGATCCTCGTCGATGCGCTGCTCGGCACCGGCTCGCACGGCGACCCTCGCCCGCCACTCGATCACGTCATCGACACGCTCAATTCCCACACCGCGCCGAAGATCGCACTCGACATCCCCAGCGGCCTCGACTGCGACACCGGCCGACCATCTGCGCATACGGTTCGCGCGACACACACGCTGACGTTCGTCGCCCGCAAGATAGGGTTCCGCGAAGCAACGGCGCAAGAGTATCTCGGCCAAGTCCACATTGTCGATATCGGCGTGCCCCGCAAACTACTTCGCGAATTATCGTTGTAGGCACGCTCCGCGTGCCGTCACTCTCTTCGCATCGATGCGCGAACCAACTTCGCAACGCACAACGCTCCGATCCATAGCCGGGGGTGGATACCCCCGGCAAAACGACGCTGCGTAATTCGACATCGCGAAGACGAAGGAGTCGTGAAGCGCGATCGCGCGGAGAGCCCCCAGGTATGCACCTGGGGCTATTGAACGGACGACTGGAATTCGTCTACCCTTTCTTCTCGATCTTCCCCCACGAATCGCGGAGCGCTACCGTTCGGTTGAACACCGGCTTGCCCGGCTGCGAGTCGACCGTGTCGACGCAGAAGTAGCCGACGCGCTCGAACTGCACGCGTGTGCCCGGCACGGCGGTCGCCAAGCTCGGTTCGAGTTTGCAATCGGGGAGCGTGACGAGTGAGTCGGGATTGAGGTTCGTCTTGTAATCGACGCCCGGCTTCACATCCTCGGGTGCCGGAACCTTGAAGAGGTGATCGTACAACCGCACTTCGGCGCTCAGCGCGTGCGCGGCCGAGACCCAATGGATCGTTCCTTGCACCTTCCGGCCGTCGGGTGCGTTGCCGCCGCGCGTCGCGGGGTCATACGTGCAATGGATCTCGGTGACTTCGCCCGTCGCGGGATCTTTCACGACGTCGGTGCAGCGGACCAAATAGCCCCACCGGAGCCGAACTTCTTGGCCCGGCGTGAGGCGATAGTATTTCTTCGGCGCCACTTCGCGGAAGTCGTCTTGTTCGACATACAGCTCCCGCGAAAACGGCACTTCGCGCGTCCCGGCCGCAGGATCGTCCGGGTTGTTCACCGCGCTGAGCATCTCCGTCTGGCCTTCCGGATAGTTCGTAATCACGACCTTCAACGGATGCAGCACCGCCATGACGCGCGGCGCGGTCTTGTTCAAATGCTCGCGAACCGCATTCTCCAACACATTGATCTCGATCACGCCGTCGTACTTCGACACGCCGATCTGCACGCAGAACGCACGCATCGCCTCGGGCGTATAGCCGCGGCGTCGAATGCCCGCGAGCGTCGGCATGCGCGGATCGTTCCAACCGCTTACATGGCCGTCGCGTACGAGCTCCAAGAGCTTCCGCTTGCTCATCACCATATACGTCAGGTTCAAACGCGCAAACTCGATTTGCTGCGGCTTGAAGATGCCGATCGCGTCGATGTACCACTCATAGAGCGGGCGATGGTTCTCGAACTCGAGCGTGCAGATCGAGTGCGTAATGCGCTCGATCGAGTCGCTCTCGCCGTGCGTATAGTCGTACATCGGATAGATGCACCAAGCATCGCCGGTTCGATGATGCTCGGCGTGCAGGATGCGGTACATCACCGGATCGCGCAGGTTGAAGTTCGGCGAATTCATGTCGATCTTCGCGCGGAGCGTGCGCGCGCCGTCGGCGAACTCGCCGGCTTTCATCCGCTCGAACAAGTCGAGGTTCTCGGCCGGAGTCCGATCGCGATATGGGCTGTTCTTGCCCGGCTCACTGAGCGTGCCGCGCGTCTCGCGCACTTGATCGCCCGTGAGATCGCAGACGTAGGCCTTGCCGTCGCGGATCATCTGCACGGCCCAATCGTAGAGCTGCTGGAAGTAGTCGGAAGCGAAGTGAAGCTCGTCCCACTCGAAGCCGAGCCAGCGGACGTCTTCCATGATCGAGTCGACGTATTCCTGCTCTTCCTTCGCCGGGTTCGTATCGTCGAACCGCAGGTTGCACTTGCCGTTGTAATCGCGGGCGATGCCGAAATTCAGGCAGATGCTCTTCGCATGCCCGATATGGAGGTAGCCGTTCGGCTCCGGAGGAAACCGAGTCTGCACCCGCCCGGCATGCTTTCCCGAGGCGTTGTCTTCGTTGATGATCGTCCGAATAAAATCGGTCGAAATCGGACGTGGTTCTTCGTTCGACATAGCAATTACAAAACCAGCGGTTTACGGCATTAAAACGGCCCGCATTGTAAACGCAAACGAACGATTCGCGAACGCCAAACCGACCAGGGTCTCATTCATGCTTGAGCGTCGGGGGGCGCAATGGCATTCCATTGTTCGCGCATTCGCAATCGGATGGGCGCATTCATTCGTAGTAAATGCACCGTCGCTCTACCGACGGGCGACAGCCCCTCGATGAAAGCGCCATTCAGGCGAAAATGCTCGGTCCACTCTTCTCTTCGAGGATGGAACAGCAGAACGACTTGAAGACTCTGGGGATCAACGGCCGAAAGGTTCGGTCCCTTGTAGAGGTTACATCGATCACAGGCTAGCGCAAGATTCGTGAGTTGGTCGTCGCCGCCATGCTGCTTCGCCGTGATATGTTCGATGTGGAAAGTCTGCTCGAGGGCCGACTCAGGCAGCAAGCAGTATTCACAACGGCCGCCGGCACGTTCGCGAACCGAGCTGCGTGCAGCGGCATCCATTCAATCGACTTTCGAATCTAACGTGCGCCTCGCTTGCACTTTCAGCGCAGCGACGAAGTCGAGCGTGTCGACGAACTCCTCGTATTCCGCTAGTTCGTTATTCGTAAGAGTCCCTTCGTTCGCCTTGACGCGCAGTTCCGTCAAGCGAGACTCCGCGGAAACGTCCGGACGGAAATCTATGATCCGCCGCGCGACGTCGGGTGTAAAGCAAGCTGCCAACGGCTGAAGATAGGCTTCCGTGAGAGTCATGGGCTCATGTCCCCTTTCCGTCTCTATTTTATCCGCTGTTTCTCTCGCTTGCCACAGCGAAAGCCCGTCTGCGCCAACTCTAGATCCGTTTAATCGCCAACTCAATCCGTTTTTGCGACCGCTCGCGCCCCAAGATCACTAGCGTGTCGAATAGCCCAAGGCCGACTCCTTTGCCCGTCAGTGCCACGCGTAACGGGTGGATCAGCTCGCCGATTTTTTTTCCTTCCGCCGCGATAAACGCTTGCGTGAATGCTTCCAGTGGGGCGACTTCGTACGGTTCGACCGTGGCGAGCTGCGAGCTGTATTTCGTCAGCAGTTCGACGGCCCCCGGCGCACGGATGCTCTTGTCGAAGGCCGGCTCGTCGTACGTGAGTTGCTCGTCGGCGGTGAAGAAATTGGTGTAATCCAAAATGTCGCCGAATGTTTTCACGCGGTTGCCGGCCGCTTCGAGGATCTTCGTCAAGATCGGCGCGGTGTCGCAGGACGGCGGCGTGGTGATGAAGCCGGCTCGTTGCAGGTACGGCAGCACCTTCGCCACCTTCTGCTTGATCGGAAACTGCTGCATATAATGGTCTTGGAACGACCACAGCTTTTTCGGGTCGAAGCTCGCCGGCGCTTTTGTGACGCGCTCGAGCGTGAAGTTCGCGATCATCTCATCGCGCGTGAAAAACTCGGTCTTATCGTCGAGCGACCAGCCGAGCAGCACTAAGTAGTTCAAGATCGCGTCGGGCAGATACCCGACCTGCTCGTAAAAGTCGACGATCACCGGATTGAACGTATCGGCGTTCGTCGTGAGCCCCATCGCTTGCGCGATGACGTTGCCGTGTTCGTTCACCTTCTTGAAGTCGGGGTTCTTGAGATACTGCGCGATCTTCCGCTTGCTCAGCTTGTTCTTGCTCCCCGGCTCGGCCACGTACGGCAGATGCGCGTACTGCGGCAGCGGGTATCCGAGCGACTGCGCAATAAAAATTTGGCGTGGCGTGTTCGAGAGGTGTTCTTCGGCCCGAATGACGTGCGAGATCTCGAAATCGAAATCGTCGACGACACTTGCTAAGTGATAAAGGCACGTGCCGTCGGCCCGTTGGACGACGTGGTCTTGTTCGCGCGACCACTCGAACGTCACATCGCCGCGCACGAGATCGGGGATCAGCAGCGAACCTTCGCGGGGCATCTTCAACCGGACGACGCCGAGCCGGCCTTCCGCCTCATACGCCTTCGCTTGGGCCTCGGTTTCGGCCATCCACCGGCGACTGTAGGTATACGGCCGCTTCTCGGCTTCGGCCGCGTCGCGTTCCGCTTTCAGCTCGTCGGGCGTGGCGAAGTCGCGATAGGCGTGGCCCGAGGCGAGCAGCTTCTTCGCGGCGTCTTGGTAGCGCGGCAAACGTTGCGATTGATAATACGGTGCGTGCTTGCCGCCGACTTCCGGTCCTTCGTCCCAATCGAGCCCGAGCCAGCGGAAGCCGTGTAAGATCGGCGCCAGGGCCGCTTCGACGTTACGCTCTTGGTCCGTGTCGTCGATGCGCAGCAAGAACTGCCCGCCGTGGCGGCGCGCGAAGAGCCAGTTGAACAGCGCCGTGCGGACGCCGCCGATGTGCAAATAACCGGTCGGGCTGGGAGCGAAGCGAGTGCGTACCGTCATAACGTGCGAGACCTAAGCGAAGCGAATAGCAGGGCAATCCGAATGCTTAGCTTAATGCGCAACCGGAAACTTGGCGAGCGGGGTGCCGTGAAGCCCAAAGTAGCAGGCACGTTCCACGTGCCGTCCGCCACCCGTCGCACTGCAGCGAAGAGCGCGGATCGGCTCCCAGCATGCGCTCCATTGGCGCGTGTGGTTACGGCACGCGGAGCGTGCCTACAACTTTAGTCGCCGTAGCCGCGACGTTCCGATTCCTTCTGCCGGCGCAGCGCCTTGCGATCGGCCTTGCTGAGCTTGCGATTGTCGCCCCGTTCTTCATCGTCGTCCTCGTCGAGATCGGCGGCGAAGTCGGTCTTCACTTTCTTAAACCGATTGACGGAAGCTTCGGCCGCGGCTTCGTCGCGCGAGCGAAATGCCGACGACGACGCAACCTTCTCCGCTTTCGGCGCGGTGTCTAAATCGCTGGTTTTGCGCGCCGGCGCAGTGGGGGTCTTATGCGGCGGATCGATCTTCGCGCGGCGGAACCAACCGCCGAGGCCGCCCGAGGGTTTCGCTTCGGCGGTCGCTTTGGCAGTCTCGACTTTTTCCGCTTTGCCGGCTTCGGCTTTGACGACGGTCTTCGGCTTCTCTTTCTTCGGCTTCACGGCCCGCGGCGTAATCTCGCCTTGCGCTTCGAGGATCACGTAGCGAGCATGCACGAGCATCGACGTAAGCAAGAACAGATTGCCGACCATCTCCATGCCTTCTTTAAGCATCACGGTATACGTGTTCGGCAAGTGCGGCAGCCAGCCTCGTTCGACGTTCAACACGACGACCGTCGTCGCCACGTAGCAAACCGCCGTCAGGCCGAGCGCCACGGTCGACGTACGGCATTCGCGCATATCGAGCAGCAACCGGACGCCGACGACCGTGAGCACCAGGCCATACGCGCCGATCCACCAGATGGAACCGTCGCCGAAGCCGTGTTGGCCCGTCGTGCCGATCATCAGATCGCGAAACGCTTCGTGCAGGCTCGCCGATTCATCGACGCCGAGAAACAACCACGCCAACGCCGCACCGAGCCACACTCGGTAGCGGCCGTGGTAGTCGTCGGCCCGATGTTTGCGAACGGAATAAACGACCCACGCCGCGAAGGCCGCGAGCGAGAGGGTCGTCGTCGAGAACCACGCCGCGAGGCTTCCTTCGCCCGACAGGTTCAGCGCGTCGATCCGTCCGGAGGCGGAGTGTGCAGATAGCAACGGCAAATAGTAATAACCGGCTTCCAGCCCTGCGATGAACAGCACGCCGACGAAAAACGCGAGCGCGAGCATGCCGTAGGATTGCGGCAGGAGATCGGTGACACGATTTTGCCGTTCCATGCGCGCCGTAGCTCCGTAGCGATTCGAAGATTTGACGACATTGCGTGCGGCGCGGGTCGGCTCGGCATCGTCAGGGCCGTCGGCGCTTGAGGCCTTCGTGCCGCCGGCGATGTTTTCATCCGTCAATAAACGACGACGACGGTCGTCGGACGATCGGCCGCTTCCCAACATGCGCGTTCACGCGAAGGCGAGCTCTCGCTCGACTTTCCCTGTAGGCGCATCTTCACCCCACACGCAGGCGATGCGCAAACGAAGACGTCCTTCTAGATCACCGGGACCATCCCTGATCCGTGTATAGCTCATTTCGGCTTTTCCAGGTGCGAACGTCAGTCGGGCTCTTCCGGGTTTCGAAAATACCGCCGGCACTGCTTGCATTCGTGCATAAAGACCTATGTAGACATCACGCGCCGGCAACTCACGTTGACCATGCCGACGGAGAGGTTTACGCTTCCGCACCGCCATTCTTTTCTCCTTTCGTCGTCCGACAGACATGCTATCGCGCGCTTCGATCCTTGCGCTGCTCATGCTCCTGAGCTTGGCTCAGCAGTGGCGGCTGATTGCGCATGCGCCGCTGCCTGCACAGGACGCCGTCGAGTTCGTCGGCATCGCGCAACAGATCCAGTTCGACGGAGCGGCGGCGACCATACGCAGTCAGCCCGTCGCGCCGTTGTTTCCCCTCCTGCTCTATGCGACCCACGCAGCACTCACCGGCGTCGGCTTACTCGACGACGCAGCCTGGGGGCGAGCCGCGCAAGTCGCTGCGGCGCTGCCGTTGCTACTCGCCGTCGTCCCGGTTGGTCTGCTGTCGTGGCGGCTGGTCGGTCGTGAGGCGGGGCTGCTCGCGGCGATTCTCTTTTGCGTGCTTCCCGCGTCGTCTCGTTTGGGGGCCGATGGGATCAGCGATAGCTTGCATCTTTGCTTGGCCGCGTGGAGCTTGTGGGCTCTCGTCGTTGCGAGCGAGCGCGTCGGCCGGAGTGCTTGCGCGTGGTCGCTGCTGAGTGGAGCGCTGGTCGGGGCGGCGCTGCTTTGCCGTGCCGAGGCGCTGGTCATCGCGGGCGCGGTGGCGCTCGCTACGGTGCCTGTGCTCGGCGCTCGCTGGCGCTACTCGGCGGCTTTCGCCTGCGGTTGTCTCGTATGCTTAGTTCCTTACGTCGCGAGCGGAGTTACCGGAGCGACGGAGATCGCGGAGCGTTTGCGCGGCGGTGCGACGGCTTCCTCAGAACGACCGTTGAACCGGAACAGCGTGAGCGATGACCGGATTTCTTCGGAGACGGAGTCAGCGGAAGCTGCGCCGCTCTATCAAGACGAGAAGCCGCTATTGTTCGGACGAAAGGATCGCTCGCGAAGCATTCGGCTACAAAACATCTGGGCCGTCACCCTTGCTTACTGTGGAGAATTCCTTCAGGCCGGCGGCTACTTCGTGCTGCCGTTGGCCGTGATCGGCATAGGAGCGCTCCGTCACCGCAAGTTGCATCCGTCGTTCTCGTTGCTCGGTTTATTTACGGCGATCTTTTGCCTAGTCGCATTTATTTTCGCCGCGCGGCAAGGCTACATCGCGAGCAGGCATTTCTTGTTGCCGGTCTTGGCGATGCTTCCTTATGCCTCTGCCGGGCTGGTCGCGATCGGGCAGCAATTGCGAACGCGGTTCTTCGCCGATAGCGATACACGCGGCATCGCGCGCGGCCTCACTACGGCTCTCGCCGGCGCGTGCGTGCTCGTCACGTTGCGTCCGCTGCATGGCACGCACACGGCGCATCGCCGCGCAGCCGATTGGCTTCGTTCGAGCGCGGCGGTCGAAGGGACCGTACTCGATCAACATGGCTGGACCGCGCTCTTCACCGGTCGTCCGACCTATCGGTTCGACGCCGCCGAAAAAGCACTCGTCGACCGACAACTGCGATACGTCTTAGTCGATCGTATCGATCTAGAAGCCGAGAGTCGCCGCGGCGAGTCGCTCCGCGCGGTGCTCGGCTCGGCCGACCGCGCAGACGTTTGCTTCCCCGACGCTCGGGGCCGCTGCGATCACGATGTACTTCTGTTTCATCGCACCGCTCAAGACAACGACGAGGTACGGCTCGCCTCGGATCACGCTCGTTTCCGACTTACCGCTCATCGTGAGATGTCCCATGCGCGATAACATTCGCTCGTTCGTCGCTTCCGCCGCCGAAAGCTTTCCGACCGTCGGAACGGTCTATGAGTTCGGCTCGTACATCGTGCCGGGCCAAGAGCGAATCGGCGATCTACGGTCCCTGTTTCCGGGCCGCAAGTACGTCGGTTGCGATATGCGCGCGGGGCCGGGGGTCGATCGGATCGAAGACTTGGGGAGCCTCACGCTGCCCGACAATTCGGCATCGACGATCGTCTGCGTCGAAACCCTGGAGCACGTGTTCGAAGTTCGACGTGCGGCCGATGAACTGATGCGCGTTCTCGCGCCGGGAGGCGTGCTGCTGATCAGCACCCCGTTCAACTTCTATCTCCACAACCATCCCGACGATTATTGGCGGCTTACGCCGTCGTGTCTGCAAAGCCTGTTAGCACCTCTCTCCGCGACGCTCGTCGGCTGGCAAGGAGTCGATAGTTTTCCGCACACGGTCTTCGCGGTCGCGTGTAAGGCGCCGGTGCCCGAGTGGTTTGCGACCGGCATCGGACGATTCACGACCTCGTTCCAAAGTCGGCTGCGCGCGTTGGAAGCGGCCGAGCCGTGGCAGAAGAAGCTGAAAAGTCGCCTAACCGGCTGGCTGCGCTCGAAGGGGGAACGCCGCCGCGAGCAAAGTTACTACCGCTCGCAATGGATGGCTTCGTATTCGATGGCCGAACCAGCGACGAAAGTCGGCTTGCGGACTTTGCAGAAGGTTGCGGTCGGCCTGCAAGACTCGAAGTGACGAACCGGTTTCGATGCTAAGCTGAATCAGAGATCGAGGTCGTCGAGGCGGTCCATCAGCTTATCGAGATCGTCTTTCGGGGCGACCGACTTGGCGGGTTGACGTTTCGGAATGCCGACCGTCAGACCGACGGCCGCGCGGCCTACCGCCGTCAACTCGACGTCGCGCTCGAGCGCAGCTTGCTCCAGCGCGTTCGGTGCGCCGAAGAGTTTCGAGAGATCGATCTTAAAGCTTCCGGCATCTCCTTCCGGACTCCCCGCAATCGCCGGCGACTTGTGTTGCGGAAAGATGATCGCGTTCTCAGGACAAACCCGACTACAGGCCGGGCAACCCTTGCGGCAATTGTCGGGCTGTTCGACGAGAATCGTATCGACCTTGTCGACGCCGTAGACGCCGAACAAGCAAAAATCGATGCACTCCATGCAGTTCGTGCAGCGGCCGTAGTCGATCACCGGATACCAACGGCGATCGGGAGCTTCGGCGACGATCGTCGGTTGCGCTGGAGGTAACGGTTCGGCAGCTTCGAGGGTCCGCGAAACCGCAAGCGATGCGACGGTATCGTTTGGTGGAGCGGCGGTGTTGGAGTTGCCGCCGAGGATGCCTAACAGCGTGACCGGCTGCACCGCTTGCTCGGTCTTGATCCGAACGATCTCTTCGAGGAACGGCTTGGCCGTGTCTCGTGCTTTGAGATCGAGGCACCAAATCGTGCGACTCGGCAGATCGCGACTTTCGAGCACGCGAGGTTTTACGTCCTTCGCCTTCGCATCGGCTTCCGCGTCGTCTTCGTCGTCCGTCTCTTCCGATTCGTTCACGAGCAGCGTCTTGCCTTCACGACCTCGGATGCCGTTGCGGTCGAGGGTCCAAAACGCTCCGCGGCTGAAGAGCCAACTCACGACGACGATGTCCCCCGCGATTCCTTGCAGGCAGAGCATCCCGGTGCCGTCGGGCGTGAGGTCGTAAAGGTGCGGGACGACCGTGACTTCCAGGCCGCGCTCGAACAGCAACCCCGCGACGATCTCTTCTTCCAACCGGCGCTTCGCCGGCTGAGCGCTTTGACCCTGGGATACGACAACGGTGAGTGGACGAGCCATGGAAAAACCAGAAACCAGAAGGCAGAAACTAGAAGGGGAAAAGGGATCGCAGGCCGCAAGCTCGAACACGATTCGTCGTCTCTGTTTCCTTTCTCTTCTGGTTTCTAGTTTTTAGTTTCTAATTTGCCGTCACTCGTTCATCTGCCCTTTAATCGTGCGCTCGGCGATGAGCCAGGCGGCGGCGAGATGTTCCAGGTACTTGTCGGGAGTGAGCAGGCCGGCCCTTTCGCAGGTCATTTCGAACAACCAACCGTCGCCGTAGGTGTCGACGTTGATCGGGGTCGGGTCTTTCAATAATTTATCGTTGAACGCGGTCAAGCAGCCGGTCGTCGGAGCATACAACTCGCTCTCCGCTTTCGAGCTTTCGATCGCACCGCAAGCTTGCTTCTCGCGTAAGTTCGTCCCTACGTCGACCGTCCATTCTAAGAAGTACACATCTTGCAACAACCGCACCGCATAGGCCGAGAAACCGAAGCGATACCCGCCGGCGGATTGCTCGTTGGCGAGGGGCAGCGCCCACATGTGATTTCTCGCATACAAGCGATCGGTCGGCACGTGCGCTGCGAACTTTCCCATCATGAAGATGAGATCGCCCGTCGTTCCCGCCGTGTCCGTCATGTGTAGCGAACTCCCTGCATCTCCGGCTCGAAGAAGGCGGGAAGCAAGCCATCGACGCAGAGCAGCCCATCGCGCGTGAGCTTCACGCGGTCGGGCTCGATCGAGAGCAGACCTTCGCCTTCGTATTCTTTCCAAACATCGTGCCAACGTTCGACGACGTCGACGCCGAACTTGTTGCGGAAGTACGGTAGTTCGAGATAACCCTTCTTCAATTGCAGGATCATTTCGCGTACGAGTTTCTGATGTTCCGTGATCTTCAACGCGCGATGCAGCGGCAGCTTGCCGGCTTCGAGCGACGTGAGATATTGCTCCCATTCGGGCAAGTTCTGATAGTGAACTCCCGACACGTGCCCGAAGCTCGCGACACCGGTGGCGAGCAGATCGGAGCCGCGCCAGAGATTGTCGCGGTAGCTGAAGTTGACGCGGTTCTTATCTTTGACGAGCGTATATCCGCTGGAGACGTGGTAGCCGGCGGCCAGGAGCTCGTCGTAAGCGTAGGTGACCCAGGCCCGCTTCGTCGGCCAATCGGCGACCGGCGTCTCGACGTGGTTGCCGAGAATGTCTTTCGAGTAGGTCGTGTTGAACGGCAACTCCATCTGGTAGATGGTTACGCTTTCCGGCGCGAGTGCGACCGTTTTGCGAACGGTCTCGCGCCACTGATCCCATGTCTCGCCGACCATGCCGGAAATGAGATCGATGTTGACGTTCGGAAAGCCGACGTCGCGGATCCAGTCCCAGGCTTTGTAGATTTCGGGCGAGAGATGGGCTCGGCCGTTTTCTTCGAGCACGCTATCGGAAAAGTTTTCGACGCCGAGGCTCAACCGCGTCACGCCGAGTTCCTTAAGCGTTTGCAGCTTGCTATGCGACAGCGTGCCGGGCTCGCACTCGAACGTCACTTCTTCGGCTTTGTCCCAATTGATGTTGGCGCGGAGCCGATCGACGAGCGACGTGAGTTGCTTGGCACTGAGGAACGACGGCGTTCCCCCGCCGAAATAAACGAAGCGAAACGGCCGGCCTCCCATGACGGGGAGCTTGCTGACGAGCTCGATCTCGCGCGACAGGGCCGACACATACCGCTCGACATCCGGCGCGGCCTTGTCGGTGTAGACGCGGAAGTAGCAGAACTTACAGCGCTTGCGACAAAACGGAATGTGCAGATAGAGCCCCAGCGGCGTCGACTCGCCGTTCACCTTGAGGGGCGGCGCATGCAGCGCTTGCTCGACGTCGGCCACGCCTTCAGCGGTCCATTGGGAGAACGGCGGATAGTTGGCGATGAAGTAGCTGCCGACTTCGGTTTTCTTGAGTTCGACGGTCATGAGCCTGTGTTCCCTGATTTCATTTCGCGCCGAAGCAGTAGAGGTGTCCGTCGATGTCGCCGATGACGAGCCGCCCGGCGGCGACCGCCGGCGAAGCGACGATATCGGAGCCCGCCTCGTAGTCCCAAACGAGCTCGCCGGTTTTCACATCGACGGCGTATAAGCGTCCGTCGCTCGAGCCGACGAAGGCTCGCGAGCCGACGACGACCGGCGAGGATTCGATATTTCCCTTCGCGGCGAACGTCCACGCTTCTTTGCCGTCGTCCATCCGGATGCCGCGCAGCTGTCGATCGTTGCAGCCGAGCACGACCAGCCCTTCGGAGAGCGCGGCCGACGATTTATATTCTTGCTTGCGGCGGCCGGCCACGTAGGTCCAAGCGATCTCGGGCTTCCGCCAATCGATTCCGAGCACGCCGGCGCCGAGCGTGCCGAAGTAAGCGCGGTCGCCGATCACGGCCGGCGCGTTACCGGTCTGCACGCCGATATCTACGACCGCGACCGCCTTGCCCGTATCGAGATCGATGACGTGAAACGCCGAATCGCAACCGCCGAGAAACACCCGATTCTCGACGATCGTCGGGGCGCAATAAAGCGGCTGGTCGATCTTGTATTCCCACACCAGCTTGCCGTCGGCCCCGTTGAGGCAGTAGAGCGCGCCGTCTTCCGACGTAAACAGAACTTGGTCGCGATAGAAGTTTGGGCCGCCGTGGATCGTGGCCTTGGCTTCGAATCCCCAGAGCGGTTTACCCGCGGCATCGAGACAATAGCAGCGACCCTCGAAGTTGCCGACGTAGATCCGGCCGCCTCGCAATCCGGCGGCCGAGCTGAATCCGGCATCGCTATGAAACTTCCACTTCTCCGCGCCGTCGGCGAGCGAGAGAGCCAACAGGTCGCCCGAGGCGTCGCTGTTGTTCGTGCCGATGTAGATGATTCCATCTTGGATAACGGCCGTGGCTTCGAACGCGGCATCCTTGAAGGTCTTCTTCCACAGCACCTCGGGCTTCTCCGGCAGCGGCGACACGGCCACGCCTCGAGCCTGGGCATCACCCCGGAACAACGGCCAAGAGTCGGCGGTAACTTGCAACGGTTCCTGAGCAGCTCCGGCGCCGGCTGGAGGGGGCGCCGCCACGGGAGTCGGATCAGCGGCAAGCGCCCGAGAGATCGCAACGAAACAGAGCCCCGCAGTGACGAGCCGGAGACGACGCCTAATGCGAGAGAATAAAATCGCGACCTGCATAGCGCTGATTCTCCCGAATGAAGCGGTGTAGTTTGAAACGGTGTAGTTGGAACTGTGTCAACGAAGTCGAACCGTGCGACGACCGACCTTACATTCTAATAAGCGGCTCGATACAGGGCGAGAAAATCATCGGTCGTTAACGGGCGGGGATTGAACGTTCCGGTCCATTGCTTGGCCGCATCGGCCGCCATTTGCGGCAAGATTCCTTCATCGACGTCGCAAGCGGAGAGCTTTCCGGCGAGGCCGGCCGTGTCGACCATTTGGGCGAGGAAATCCGCCAGCCCGGCCGGACCCGACGCCACGGAGGGGGCTCCATTCGTGCCGGACACATAGGCCAACAGCTCGCAATACCAATCGCGGTGCTGCTCGCCGTTGAAGCGAATCACATGCGGCAACATGAGGGCGATCGCTTGGCCGTGAGGGATGCCGAAGTGGGCCGTAAGCGGATTCGCCAGCGCGTGCGTGGCACCGAGCATCGAGTTTTCGATCGCGGTGCCCGCGAGAAATGCGCCGAGTTGCATCTTGCCGCGCGCATCCAAATCGTCCGGCTCGCGCAGCACTCGCAAGAAATTCTTCTCCAGCAACCGCCATGCCTCGCGGCTCAGCAAGATCGACATGAAGTTGCGCTTCGTCGTCACGTAGGTCTCGAGCGCATGGGCGACGGCGTCGATGCCGGTGAGCGCCGTGACGCGTGTCGGCTGCGTGACGGTGAGCGTCGGATCCAACAGCGCGACCTTGCACGCGGCCTTCTTATCGCCGCATGCCATCTTCACGTGCGTCTCGGCATCACTGATCAGCGCAAACGATTGGGCTTCGCTGCCGGTGCCGGCCGTCGTCGGCACGGCGATCATCGGCAGCATCGGCTTCGTCGCTTTGCCGATTCCCCAATAATCTTGCATCCGTCCGCCGCACGAATAGACGAAGTTGATCCCCTTCGCGCAGTCCATGCTGCTGCCGCCGCCGAGGCCGACGACCAGGTCGGGCCGGAACTCCCGCGCCACGGCCGTGCCTCGTTCGACATGCTCCGTCGTTGGGTTCTCGCCGACGTCGGAGTAGATCAGCGTCTCGAGGCCGGCTTTGTGTAACGCATCGACTCCGCGCGCCGTGTGCCCGGCGCGAATGATGCCGGGATCGCTCACGACCAGCACGCGACTCCCACCGAACTCCTTCGCCAAATCCCCAAGCTGCTCGATCCGATTCGGACCGAAGACAAGGCGGGTCTGCAGCAGGTAGTCGAAAGGTGCCATGCGGGGAAAACCAGAAACCAGAAACTAGAAACCAGAAGAAATACGAATCATGAAACGATGCCTCGACTCCGGCATTGAAATTCGACCTTCCCTTTTCTAGTTTCTGTCTTCTGGTTTCTGATTTTATTTTTGGTTTCTAGTTTTTGGTTTCTAGTTTCTTGAGCCGTTCCGGCGTCGTTTGATAGGCACGATTCCGGAACAGGAACTCGACGATGTTGCCTTCGTGCGGTTGCAGCCAATCGAGGCGGATCGTCGGAACGGGGCCAATGTTCAAGCGGTCGATGTGGACGGCGTCGGTTAGTTTGCGGGCCCAAGCTTCGTCGTTGGTGATGGCCGTGCAAACGAGGGTCGGGCCGATCTGTTCGAGCATTTGATCTTGCGCGCATTTCACGACCGTCGTGAACGGGAACATGAACTCGTCTTTCGCGATGCCGGCGGAAGATGAGTCGCAATGCACGACCGTCGGCCGCAAGTAGGCACAGCGCTCAAGCTCGACCAAGCGTGGGCCGTATTTCTCGGTGGCGTGCGTAACGCCCGACTCCGCGAACTTGCTTTCGATGAGCTTCCAAATCGATTGCGCAGCGCCGGGAACCGTGAATGCTGCGAGCGCGGCAGCCGGATCTTCCGGCGGCTTCGCTTCGATCGGCCCGATACGCTCGGCCAATGCCGCTGCGATCTCTTTCGTGTGCCTTGAGGCCCAAATGCCCGAGGCGTTGATGCAACCACGACCGCTGTTGGCGAAGACGCTGTCGACCATCACGTCGAGATACTTCGGCCAATCGTCGACGATGTCGTCGCCGAGGAGAATCTTCGAGAAGCCCGGCCCGTGGGCCTGCACCTTCGGGTTCCCCTTATAGCGCTCGATGGTGGCGGTGCCGCCGAAGATCATACTGCGATCGCAATGCGAAAGCACGGCGGGGCCGACATCGTGGCCGCCGGGATAGATCGAGATCGCTTCGCGGGGAATGCCGGCTTCGTAGAACGCCGAGGTAAGACGATACGGAGTCCAAGGCTCTTGCGCGCCGGGCTTGAGCACCAAGCCGATCTGGAGCGGAATCATCGGAAGCCACAGCGTGTGGACGCCCGGCGAATTCGAGGGGAGCACGAGCCCGACGACCGGCGATTGCGCTTGGTAGCTGACGATCACATTGCGGCTCTCCATGCCGAAGCCACGGCTCAAGATGTTGGGATCGAGCCCCCGCGTGAGAGCGTCGATCATCTTGTCCATATTCGTGAGAACGAAATGGTTCTTCGTCATGTTGGCCTTCGCCATCGCGACGGGCAGGCCGGTGCTGGCCGACTGTTGCTTCGCAAAGTCGTCGGGCGTTTGCACGCCGTCGCCCATCGGCAGCGTGCCGGTGAGATAGAGATCGGCGGCTTTCTTAATGCGCTGCAGCAACTCGGCAGGAGGAATTTCGCGCAACACATCGCGTGCGCGCTGTGCGAATCGCATATCGCGCTGCAGCAACCCACCGTTGGCTTGGCTTACCTTGGCGATCGTCTCGCCGGTGAGGAAGTGCTTGACTTCGCTGACTTCGAGCGATTCATACGGCTTGCCCCAACGGAGCACGGGGATGTTGAGCACTGGCGGAAACTACCTTATTTACGTGTCAAAGAGAGCAACAAGCACTTTAGCTACGACGCAACCGATTGATTCAGCTCAACCTCAACCCAAGTGCAAAATTCTTCATCGGACTGATCGTCGAACGAAAACTCGATGTGATGCGACGGCGTGGGAATCGCTTCGCCTCCGGCGGCCATAATTTCAAGATGCCCCTCAAGCGCTTGCGAAATCATTTCCCGTGCATGATCGATCGTTGTCGCAGTCGCTACGCACCCCGGAACGTCCGGCACATCGACGCTGAAGCCCGTGCGAGTCCGACGAATCATCACTGCGTAACGGAGAGTATGGCTCATGGCTTTAATCCCGCTTGCTTCAGAATAGTTGCGACGGTTCGTGGATGCATATCTTCGCCTGGTCGACCGGCTACCGTCACCGTCCCTTTTTTCGTCGGATGGTGATAATGACGATGACTGCCGGTTTGTCGCACGAAAAATCATCCGTCGTCATGCAACAAACGGAGGATTTCGCGAACCTTCGCAGGCATCGTTAGTACACACCCACGGTTGTCGCTTCGGCCAATTCGTGGAACGGGCGAACGCCGCTTACGCCGTCCCAAGGGTACTTCTCGAACGGCATTTCGCGCTCTCCTTCGTCGCGCTCCATGAAGCCCGGCACGAAGAGTTCCTTGGTGAGCGTCGTGAGCTTTACGCGGCCCGTCTTGCCGTAGCCGACCGTGGTGTTGTAGTCGTTGAACTCGACGACTTCCGTGCAGGCTCGAGGCTGCGGGGCGTAGTAGGAAATCTTGTATCCGTCGGCCGCCGTGACCGGCTTCGAGCAGGCGAGGCCCATCAGCGTGTTGCCGTAGGTCGGGGTCATGTAGACGCCGTCGAGATATTCTTCGGTGACGAAGCGGGTCCACTGCGGCGTGAACTCGGTGCCGCCGGAGAAGATGCCCTTAATGCCGACGCTCTTTAAGGTCTTGCCTTGCTTCTCGAGCGCTTGGCAGAGGCTTTCCAAGAGCTTCGGCGTCGTGAACATGCACTGCACGTTGTGATCGGCGCTGAGGATCGTCAGGGCTTGGTCGATGCAGTGCTTTTTGTATTCTTCGAGGTGTTCCATCCACCCCTTCTTGATGAGCTTGATGACCCAGCGAGGGTCTAAGTCGACGCAGAAGCTGATCCCGCCGCGCACTTGCGCGAGATGTTCGACGGCGAGCCTTAAGCGTCGCGGGCCGCTCGGGCCGAGCATCAGCCAGTTTGCTCCGCGCGGGAAGTATTCGTCCGACAGCGTTTCGCTGAAGTTCGAGTAGTCGGTGCGCCAGTCGTCGTGCGAGACGCGGCTCTTAGGAATGCCGGTCGTGCCGCCGGTTTCGAACACGTAGAGGGGCTTGTCTTGCAGTTGCTTCGGCACCCAACGCCGTACCGGACCGCCGCGGAGCCACTCGTCTTGAAACTCCGGGAACTTCTTCAGGTCGTCGTAGACCTTCACTTCCTTGAGCGGGTCGAACTTGAGCGACTTTGCATACTCCAGCCAGAACGGGCAACCGGTCGATTCGTGAAAATGCCACTGCACGATCTTATGCGTGTGGGCATCGAGCCGTTTCTTAGCGGCATCGGCTTTCGACTGGATCTCGGGAGTAAGCGACTGGCTCATGTGTTTTCCTCAGACGGTGCTATGACGAGCGGAGTTTCTATTGGGTGACCAAACGGTGTTCGGTGCCGGCGCAAGCGGAATTCAACGACCGACGACTCACGGCCTGCTCGGCGGCGCATGCCGCGAGGGAAAGGCCCGACGAACGATCGGCTGATGGTGGGATGATTGCGGAGGGGCGGGGGTCGGCCGCCCGCTGTGTACAGCACTGCGGAAGGGCCGAAACCAGGAGCCTTTACGTTACCCCAGCCGCCGACCGCTCGCAACCGCCCGATATAACCCATCCAAACGGGCACATTCGGGCCAAATTAAGAGCGTTGCGAGTTGATTTCTTCGCACACTAGAATTCGCCCTTCGTTCGGGTGGATTACGTCAGCGATTTTGAGCTGAAATTATGCATGAAGTCGGCTAAAGAAATCGTTTGAAAATGTATAGCCTGGGATATACTCAATGGCGGGCGAGCGCAGATTCAGCGAAGTGCGGGCCATGCTGGAGGCGGCGGGTTATCAACTCGATCGGATCCACGGCTCTCACCACATTTTCACGAAGCCCGCGGCACCGCTGTTCTCGATTCCCGTTCATCACGGCAAGGTTAAACCGTTTTATGTGCGCCAAGTCGCGAAACTCACGGAACGTGGACCGGAGCCGGGCTGAGGCCGCGAAAAGTTTGCGGGCCGAGGCCAAACGCTACGCCGACTCGTATCAAATCATCCTGCAATTTGAAGACGGCGAATGGTACGGTCGCGGCTTGGAGTTGCCGCAGGTATTCGGCGACGGCAAGACGCCCGAGGCTTGCGTGGAGAATACGCGCGAGGCGCTGGAGGGGGCCGTCGCGTTTTTGCTCGAACAAGGCCAACGACCTCCGGCAGCGGCAACGACCGGCCAACGAACCGAGCAAGTGAACGTTCGCCTCACGGCCGAGGAGAAAGTCTTGCTCGAAGCCTCGGCGAAGCGGAAAGGATTCAGCGGTCTCAGCGAGTTCGTGCGCGCAGCCGCCATCGAGGCGACGACGACTTAGCTGAGCTTGCCGAGCCACCGCTCGATCGAGTCGAGGAGCGCCCCTTGCACGCCTGTGTAATGGTGGTCGCCACCGGCGATTACGGCGATGTGGAGCTTGGCTCCTTGGTCTTTCGCTTCTTGCAGCGCTTCGGGGAATCCACGAAAGGCGATTCCTTGCATCACTTCCTGCGAGCCGAACGTGAATAGGGTCGGCAGCGCGAGGCGGTCGAGGTAGCGGAGCAGGTTGTATTGCTCGCTCGGGCCGTATTTTTCGAGGTAGCCCGAGGCCGTGATGACGTAGGGGAGTGGGAAGCGGATCTGCATCAGGGCGTCGGGCTCTCCGGCGGCGATGTGGCGCTCGGCCGTGGCGAGTTCTTCCAAGAAGCCCGGTGCGCGGACGCTTGCGGCGAAGTGGGAATACGACAACCGCGGCGGCGACACGACGACCACGGCTGCAATGCCCGGCAGCGGGCCATGCACGGCGGCATACACGCACTTCACCGCTCCCAGGCTGTGCCCGACGAGTGCGATACGTCGGTAGCCGCGCTCGGCTAAGAGTTGGCACCAAGCCGCGAGATCGAGCCGACATTCGTCGACGCGCTCGTAGGCCGAGCCGATCGTCCGGCTGCCGGTCGAGCCGTCGGGATTGCGAACCAGGGCCGAGCAGATTTGATCGTGGCCGCGCGTATTAACGACGAGCGCCGCGAGGCCGCGCGCGGTGAACCGCTGCGCGATATAGGTAAGGAACCGGGAGCCGTAGAAGTTGCTACCGGTGCCGTGGATGATGAGCGCGGCATCGAAGCCTGAGAGACCGAAGCCGGAACCGTCGGTAGCTTGTTCCGATTGCGGAAGATGTAATGCGCCGTCGAGGCGAAGTCCGTCGCCGGCCGTGGCGTCGACGAGTTCTTGGCCCACTAGCCGTTCGACGGGTTACTGCTCAACGTCGCCAGGACTTGCAGCACGCCGTTTAAGTGGGCCATGCGCGGGCCGAAGCGGTCGACGAACTCGTTGAGCATGAAGTCGCCGTCGGTCAGGGCCTCGGCGTTGGTGTTCACTTCGCGGGTCATCGTCTTCAGGAATTCCGTCTGCACGCGCGAGAGGGTCTCGGCGGCGCGGCGGCAGCTACGAACTAGGCCCGGGTTCGCGGCCTTCCATTGAGCTAGTTCTTGGTTGCGCTGACGTTGGTTGTGGCAGAGGTGGCTCACCAACTCTTCCATGAGCTCGGTTTGCTTGTCGAGCGAGTCGCGAATGTCTTTGAGAACTTGCGAGGTCGGCTCCGGAGCTTCCGGTGCCTGGGCCTCGCCCAAGTGTTGGGGGAGCGCCGCCGAAACTTCCAACTGCGTGTAAATCGGCGGACGGGAATGGCTTTCGTGCGACATCGAGCTTGCCCCTGGCGGATCCTATTCTCTAAGGGTGCCAGTATAGGCGTCGGCCGCGCGACATGTCGAGCAGTTTGTAACGGCCCTAAGGAAAATCGGGCCGACATTTACGCCGTATTTGTTTTGATCTGCCGGAACGATCCTGACAATTTGCCCAAGTTAAGGCTTTCTTCGGAGGTCCTATCGGGCGAGGGCTCTCCAGAGATCTGCATTCGTGGCTCCGGAAGGAGACGGAATGCGTGGAGTACCGCAGGTTGCCGGAAAACTTTGCCGGCACCGCTGCGCCCGGTGCGGTTTGTCGTTTCAAGTCCTTCGACCCGCGACCCGATACCTACCGCAGCGAAGGCCGTTCGCGAAGGATCGCGAGCAATGCCGGCAGCTATCGAGTGGTTAGCGCAAGGGAGGGGGGCAGCGCATGAGTTCGGGTGACAAGAAGGCAGCTTCAGCCATCGGTTTCTACACGGTTGTCTCGCACGAGCAGCATGGGCTGTTCGGCGGCTTCCTGCTGCTGAACCGTACCGGTCGCCCCCTCGAATTCCACTGCACCGCCCCGATCCGCCCCAATCGGGCCCAGGAAATCCTGTACGGCACCTCGCTCGAATCGTATCTCTACGGCGAGGCGATCGGGAGCACGCTCCTGTCGAAAGCTTCGTGTCCGATCGACTTTTTGTGCGTCGAAACGCCGGCGGCTTTGGCCGTGCGGGAGTTTTGCGAAGCGCCGGTCGCGCTGATTTCGCGCCGCGGACAAACGGCCGACACGTCGTTGCCGCTCTATCGGGTCGATGCCGCGCATGAGCGTGGGTTATACCATTTCGATATCGGGCCCCATTCAGCCGCCGTCGCTCGCCGCTATGCCGACGACGCCGCGACCCTGACCGAGCGGTTCCCGAAACTAGCCGAGAACTTCGATCTCGAGGAACCCTTCGTGCGGATTCGCGGCGCTATCGAAGAAGCGCAGCGAGGAGGCCGATGAGCGAGCCTAGATTGGATCTCACGCCGGCCGTTCGGTCGACGACCTTCGAGCCGTCGAACGACTCGTCGGGCATGTCGCTGCTGCTCGTCCCTACCGTAACGACGCTTGCTTGCTGCGTGCCGAAGATCGGCGTCGCCTCTTTGCCGATTCGGGCAGACAAGCTCAAGGTTCGCAGCTTCTACTTTCCGCAGAGCGGTAACTGGCGCGAGAAGTTCCTCGCCGCGCAGGCAGCCGCGCAAGGCGGGTTGCAAGGGAAACCGAGCGCTGAGGCCTCGGCTGCCGAAGCTGCGAAGAAAATCGCGAGCGCAATGCCGAAATCGTCGACGCATATTGCGCCGCCGAAAGATATCGTGAAGCTCGAAGACCGACTGTATTACGTCTTACAACCGCCGCTCGAATCGGTCTTCACCGGCGGCACGCTCGACTTTCCGTTTACGCCGTTCCCGTACCAGTTCGAGGGGATCGCGTTTCTCTATCCGCGCTTCGCCGCGATCTTGGCCGACGAGATGGGCCTCGGTAAGACGATGCAGGCGATTACGACGATTCGCTTGTTGCTGCATGCCGGCGAAGTGCGCAGCGTGTTGATGGTCTGCCCGAAGCCGCTGGTGACGAACTGGCAGCGCGAATTCGCCACATGGGCACCGGAGCTCCCGATCACGATCATCGAAGGAGACCAGGCGAAGCGGCGCTGGCAATGGAGCCAAACCGAGTCGCCGATCAAGATCGCCAACTATGAAGTCGTCGTGCGCGATCGCGAGATGATCGAAGACCCTGAATTGAAGTTCGATTTGTGCGTGCTTGATGAGTCGCAACGGATTAAAAACCGCAACGGCACGACGGCCGAAGTCGTCTGCTCGATCCACCGGACGCGCAGTTGGGCGCTCACCGGAACGCCGGTCGAAAACTGCGCGGACGACTTAGTCGGCATCTTCGAGTTTCTGCAGCCGGGCTATCTCACGCCGGGCATGAAACCCCGAGCGATGGGAAAACTCGCCGCCGACTACATCATCCGCCGTACGAAAGACAAAGTCCTCACCGAGCTGCCGCCGAAGATGTTTCGCGACGTCGAGATCGAACTCACGACGCATCAACGCGAGACCTATCGCATCGCCGAAGAAGAAGGGACGGTTCGGCTCACCGACATGGGGCCCGGCGCGACGATTCAGAACGTCTTCGAGCTCGTCATGCGGCTCAAGCAAATCTGCAATTTCGACTCCTTCACCGGTGAAAGTGCCAAGCTCGAACGGCTCGAAGCGGATCTGGAAGAGGTCGTCGCCAACGGTCGCAAAGCGCTGATTTTCAGCCAATGGGTCGACACGCTCGAGCGCCTCGGAGAGCGGCTCGCGCATCTCAACCCCCTCTACTACCACGGAAAAATTCCGCACAAGAAGCGCGATGGCGTCATTCAGGAGTTTAAGCAAAGCAAAGATCGCCACGTCCTGCTGATGAGCTACGGTGCGGGAAGCGTCGGTCTGAACCTGCAATTCTCGCAATACGTGTTTCTGTATGACCGCTGGTGGAATCCGGCGATCGAAGACCAGGCGATCAATCGGGCCCATCGGATCGGCGCGGCGGGCCCTGTGACCGTCACACGCTTCATCGCCGCCGATACGATCGAGCAACGGATCGACCAACTACTCCGCGACAAGCGCGAGCTGTTCGACACGATCTTCTCCGACGCCGAACCGACCGCCGTGAACGCCGGCCTGACGCACGACGAAATCTTCGGCCTCTTCAAGCTCCGCAGCCCTCAAGGCCCGATCAAGTTCGCGGCTTGATTTCCGGTCGCTCGGGGCCGAAATCGATGCGCTTACGATACGCGCCGTGATATAATCACTTGTAGGCGACATTCTCAGCTTTCCGAGTTCTTCCGATGCATACTTACACCGCCGTCATCGAAAAGTGCGGACAGACGGGCCTCTACGTCGGCTACGTTCCCGGCTTTCCGGGTGCGCATTCGCAAGGCGAAAGCCTGGAAGAACTGCGCGAAAACCTGACGGAAGTGATTTCGATGCTCATCGAAGACGGGGAACCGAAACTCGAAGCAGAGTTTATCGGTACGCAAACCGTCAGCGTTCGCTAGGTGTTGCGATGCCCCCGGTGCCGGTCTTAAAGCCTCACGAAGTCGTCGCGCTGCTGACGGCGTTGGGTTTTATCGAGGTGCGGCAAAAGGGTTCGCATAAACAGTTCCGACACGCCGACGGCCGAGGCACTACGGTCCCTTATCATCGTGGCCGCGATATTTCTCCGATTCTCTTACGCAAGATCGCTCGCGATGTCGGGCTGAACGTCGAGGACTTGCTGCGCGCCGGCAAGTAGAGCGCCGGCTCTCGCGTAGCCGCCCAAGCTGGAAACTTTGTTAAAGTTATCCGCTTGACCATCGAGCCGATCCTACGCGCGATAGGGTTTTCCGTCGTGGCTCGCCAATTGGGCGATTTGCATTTCGGCATTGACCGCAAGGGGAGGCTTTTCGGAAAATTTGCGTAACTGATCGATCCCTTGTACTGTCAAGGGTGTCTTAGTTCCGGCTCCCGGCTAGGCACGGATCTCTGGGCTCGGCCCGCGGAGTAATTCTTCGGAGGAGAACGTTCGGTATGCTCAAACATATCGCCGCAGGGATTGCGGCCATCGGTCTCGCCATGCAGGGATCTCTCGCATGGGGTGCAACCACGGCTCCGCCGGTGCCGCCGAGTTGCATGCTTTCTCCCGGCGATTACGTGCTCAGCATCCGCCTGTTCGACGACGAGTCGTCGCACCATGAAGAAGAGGAAGTCGAAGTCGTTATTCAACGGGGCAAAGTCTTGTTGAAGCTGACCGACGATCCTCAAGTTCACTTCACCGGCCAGATGCCGCTCTCGACGCTCACCTTCCGCTTCGGCGACGGCCAAGACGACGTCGTCCTCCGCGGCAACCTCACGACCGACGACGCCCTCGAAGGAATCTTCGTCGTCGAATCGTTCGGTGTCGGCACCGAACACGGCACCTTCACGTTGAAGAAGACGGGGAAAAAGTAAGAGCAGGGATCAGGGGTCGGTGATCAGGGCTCAAATGAAGAAGCCAGCTTGCGCCTCGATCTTCCTCTCGACTTCCTTCAATAGCCCGGGGTGCATACCCCGGGGCGCCGCGCTTCGCCCCTGCTCATATCATTCGTGAGCCTGCTTTACGCTGCGTGGCAATCAAGCAGCGCGCTTCGTTGTTGATTTCCCCGGGGTATCCACCCCGGGCTATTGAACGGAGAATAGCGCGCGATTGACTTCGCTACGCGCTTTCTCGTCTGACCCCTGATCTCCGACCCCTGACCCCTCTCCGCCCCCTACCCGATCACCACGCGAGGTTGTCGTTCCGGGTCGTTTTGGGCTTTGTTGATCAAGGCCCGCACCATCCACGGCACGTTCCCTTCGCCGAACAGTAGGAAGCTGAAGCTTGCGGCCAGCGGGCTTTCGTCGGACCAGCCGAAGTGAATCTCCGGCGGCTTGCCGAACACCGAGAGTTCCAGCGCCGCGGCAGCCACGGCGTGGGCGATCGAGACGCAGCGCGTGATCCGGATAATGAACTTCCCTTCGGTCTCGATCACTTCCAACAGAGGAATGTGTCCGAACTCGCTCGGGTCGCCCAACTCCGCCTCGACGAACACGACCGGCACTTCCGGCGGCAGGCGATGCAGAATGCGAATCGCTTGTTCTTTCTCTTCGAGTCCGCGCCGGCCCGGCCGATGCGGCACGAGCACCGGGAACTCCAGATGCTTGAGACTGTCCCAGAGGAACTTCGAAGTTGCATCGGCGAAGGCGAAGCCGTCGAAGCGCATCTCGGTGCTGCGCGAAAGGCGCGACGCGAACGACAAGATCAACACCGCCACGATGAAGCACGCGGCGATCTTGATGCCGTCGGGCCGTTCGAGCATGTTGGCCCCGGTCGTGTACACGAACACGACACCGATCGCCAAATACTTCCACGGAATGCGGAACAAGATGAATTTGCCTGCGCGGCTGCGGTACACATCGATCACCGTCGCCACGCACGCACTGCTCATCAACACGAGCACGCCCGTCGCGTAGGCGCCACCTTGCGCGCTGACGTCGGCGT
>JAIOPP010000028.1 GCA_021413845.1 Planctomycetia bacterium
TCGTAAAGGCCCTGCTCGTCGGTCACTTCGAGCGTAAACGGCTCGCTCGCGGCCTTGGCACGGTGTTCGTCGCCGCTTCGGTCGCGGGCCTCGACGCGGATCGTAACCCGATCTCCCTTATGAAGTTCGAGCGAGGCGAGCTCCAACGGAAACTTGCCGGCAAGCGTCGTGCGGGGGCCGAACGCCGGGAGCTTCATCTCGACCCGATCTTGGGCCGTCGAGCCGTCGGCGTGCAGCACGTCGCGCACGATCGCGAGGCTTTGCACTCCGAGATCGTCGCCGGCTTGATAGGCGATCGAAGGCTTGCCGCTGGGCAAGACGTATTTCGTCACGACTTCGGCCGAGACCGTCGGAGGCTGATCGGGGCGAAGGGTGATCGCACCCTTGAGCGGCTCGGGCAACACGAAGCGGTCTTCGTCTTCGATATGCAGCTCGAACTCCAACGGCTGCGCGATGGCGGCCAGCGGAGTTCCTTGCGGGTCGAGACGCCAAATGCGGCCGTCGCCGAAGGTCGGGGCTTGCGAGACGTCGACCGATTCTTCTTCACGCAATGGAAAAGCTACGCCGCCGATCACGATCCGCGCGGAACGGAGCCCCTTGTTCGCACAGACGACCCGCACCCCGACGTCGCTCCCTTCGAGCACGGCGGCGCTTAAGCGACCTGGCGGAGGGGCGGGCACATCGGCGCCGGCGGCATACTCGGGCAGGCCGACTTCCAGCGACACGGTCAGCAGCGGCAGCGCCGCGGCGACCAAACGGAACGGTTCGGTATAGGCATCGCCTGCGTAGAAACGTCCTTCGAGCGTTTCGACGAGCGTCGGAAGTTGCTTACGAAAGACCGAGGCATCTCCTTCGGCCGGCGAAAGATCGATCACGGCGTCGGAACCCACGGCTCCGCTCAACCGCACGAACGCAATCTCGGGCACTACGCCCGACGCTCGCAACTCCATCGAAACAGGCCGACCTTGCGCGACGACGACCTGCGGCGTTTCGCCGGCGGCCCAAGTAAGCACACGCCCGTCGACGCGCACTTCGCCGATTTGCGTTTTCGTCGGGTAGTGGGCATCGGCCAGGAAGACACGCTGCACGAACACGAGGGCGTGCGACGGGTAGAACAATGCGAACGCTACGACGGCCGAAATCACGAAGCCGAGCGCGAAGCGGCGCTCGGGCGCAAGCCGTTCGAGGGGCTCTTCGCCGGGGTCGACGTCGCGGCTCAGTACGGCCGCGTTCGCGACGACTCGTTCGCTGAGTTGGACGGAGCCGTAATCGGCGGCGCGACCGCTGCGCATCGCATCGTCGAATTGCAACGCTGCGACGAGATCGGCATCGATCCCGCGGCGATGTTCGAGCCGGAGCGCGGCATCGACTTCGTCTTCATGCACGCCCCAAGCCGGGCGAAGCTTGCGCCAAGCGATCCAGCCGGCGATTCCGATCCAAACGACATCGAGCAATAGCCGAGCCGGACCGACCAGCGTGAAATAGCGATCGAGCAGGTAATAAACGACGCCGGCAACCGCCGTGAGGGCCGCGCATTGCAGCAACGCATCGCGCACTCGCGCCGAGCGACGGCGACGACCGAGCAACTGCAAACGGCTACGGAAAAGTTGGAGATCGCTCACGGCAGATGGACCCATTTTCGGACGAACCACTCGACGAGCATCAACAGCACGACGAGCAGGAACGCCCCCCAGGTATTCCACAGAGCTATTCGCTCGGGATAGCTTTCGGTTTCGTTCGGAATGAAAATTTCTTCAGGTAAACGCTCGAAATCGGCTAATTCGATCCGTTTTCCGGAAATGCCGAGTCGTTCGCTCCGGAGCGACGACAATTGCTGCTCAAGCACGACATCGCGCACCGGGCTGCGGCGCTCGGCCGAGACGTTCGCCACGCGGAACCCGGCGTCGACCTGCTCGTTCGACAGCGGATCTTGCACGCGAATGACGTATTCGCCCGCCTCTTGCACGTCGAATTCGGTTTGAAACTCCCCCTCGCGGAACTGCGCGAGGCGAATCTGCGAGCGCGGCGACGAGTTCTTCGCGGCCGTCGGCGAGGCGCCGGCCGGACCGGCACCCGGCAGGATCAACTCCCCTTTGAGTTGCGTCAGCACCGGCTGCAGCTTCGCCAGGTTCAGCGGCTCGTAGTTTTGATCGTAGGCTTCGACCGTCGCCGTGACGCGCTCGCCCGATTGATACTGCCGACGATCCGTGCGGACGACGAACCGCTTCTGATTTCCCAACGCGTGGCTCAGGCCGAGCCGATGGATCATCTGCCCCCAGAACTTGCGGTAGTACGCTTCGCCGTATTCGCGACGCAGACGCCATGTCTCGTTCATCGCGATATACACGACTTCCCCTTTGCCGTAGCGCCGGGCCGCGAGGATCGGCTGCGGCGTGCGACCATCGGCGCACTTCGCCGTCGGATGCTCCAGCAAGACGCGCCCTTGATCATGGACGCCGGCGACCGGTTGGAACCATTCGAGCGGCCCGAGCCGGTTCCAGAGATTGCGATTTTCGAGCGGATCGGCCGAGAGTTGCATGAAGTCGTATTCGGCGGCGCCGGCGGTCAGCCGCGGCAGGAAGCCTTGCTTGCCGGAGTCGACGAACTTGCCGCCGGGAATCACGCGCACCGGCAAAAGGTCGGCCAACGGCGTCGAAGCGAGTTCGCCGGGGCCGAAGTTCGGGCCGGAAAGAATCACCAGACCGCCGCCGAACTTATCGACGAATTCCTTCACCATCTCGCAGTAGCGCGTGCTGAGGCTCGTCGCCGGCATGTCGCCGAGGAAGATCACGTCGTTGACGAAGAACTCGCCGCGCGGCGGCGTGAGGCTCGAGAGGAACAGCTCGTTGGTCTGCCGAACTTTCGGATCGGCCGAACGGAGGAACGTCCGGAAGCCGCGCATGCCGACCAGCCGATCGCGATGGAAGACTTCCTTGATGAAGCGCCATTCCCAATTCGGTTCGTAGTCGACGAACGTGAGATGCAGGAAGTCGTCGCGAATGTTCACTTCGCGCCGCGAGACGTTATTCTCGACGATCGTTTCGCCGGGCTGCGCTTCGATCTCGGCGACGAACTCGAAGCGGCCGGTCTCTTGCGGAGCGTAGGGGAACGAAAGTTCGACGACGTCGCTGCCGGCTTGCGCTCGCTGCTCGCCGATAAGGCGCGGCGTTTCGTTCGTGCCGATCGCGTGCGCCGTGAGCTTCACGACGATGTCGCGTCCCGGGCCTCCCGCCGTACCTTCGCGGCGTACCGTCGCCTTGAGTTCCGCTTGCTCCCCCTTCTTCATCAACAGCGGCGCTTGCAGATCGACCGCGACGTCCAAAGCCGAAGCAGGCCCGACGCCGACGCAGTACAGCGGCGCGCCGAGCCGCGCGCCGGTATCGGTCGGAGCAAGTCCGGCGTTCTTGTTGAAGTCGCTGAAGACGACGACGCCGGCCGGATGCTGCGACGCGTAACGCTCACGCAGATCGTTGAACGCATCGCCGAGCGCGGTAACTTGCCCCTCCGCCGTCAGCTGCGCGGCGAGCTTCTCGGGGTCGAGGCGATCTTGATCGGCTTCCTCGCCGGCCAGCAACGGGCGGACTTCGCCGGGCCGATCGAACGTAAACGCGCGTAAGCGGAACTTGTCGGCCAACCGCGAGAGGACTTTTTTATCCGCGTTGCGAAAAGCGTCTTTCACGAGCTCGATGCGCGGCTTACGAGCCGCGGCTTCCGGCGTCGTTGGGGAGCCGGTCGCATCGATGGTTTGCGGAGCGTCTTCGATCGCCATGCTCGCCGAACCGTCGATCAGCAGCCAAAGCCAAGGCTTCGGATGCGTCGTGACGCGAACCTCCAACGTCGGCTCGGCGAGGAACAAAATAATGAGACACAGAATCGCGGCCCGCGCCACGGCCAACGAATACTGCACGCGGCGCGACTTCAACGGCTGGTACTTCGCATAGAACCAAATGCCGAACACCGCGGCGCACAAGCAGGCCGAGAGCACGACGAGCGGCGCGGATTCCGCCCATGGCGCGGCAGTCGTGATCGTCAGGTCGCGGATCGATTCCTCGGGTCCGTAACCCAAGAGGCGAGCGAAGTATTGGTTCATGCGGCAATCTCCCGCGCGGGCAATAGCGTGCGTGTCGCAGGGCGCATGAAACGAATCACAGCCAGCTCGGCGACGAGGCAAACGAGCACGGCCGACATCAACCACTTCCAAAGATTCTGACCGCTGATCGTGGCGCCGGCCACGCTGAGGTCTTCTTCACGATTCAGTCGGCGGACATGCGCGACCTCGATGCCGGGGAGCGCCTCATCGCGGCCGAGGCTCTTGAGATACGATTCTTGCTCGGGCCCGGCAACGGCGAGCGGCAAGTCCCATAAGGTCTGTTCGTTGACGTCGCCGGTCGAGCCGGTATCGGTTCGCTGAGCGATGATGCGGTAGACGCCGCGTCGCGAAAGATCTCGCAAGACGACGGCATACTTATCGTCGCCGAGCGCGTCGACCACGATCGGCTCGCGACGATCGCCGGGGCGAACAAGCTGGAGATATGTGCCGCTGCCGAGCGGCCGAAGCGCGACCAGCGCCGTTTGCGAAGTATCGAAGTTGCGCTGCGGCAACGTCCGCTCCAAGAGCGAACGAACCGCGCGATCGAGCACGACGACGGCCCGCGACATGGTCAGTGTGTTCCAAGAAGATTGCAGACCGGTGCTGCAAAACAGGATCGTGCCGCGGCCGATCGCCCGCTCGATGAACAGCGGCATCCCGTTGTCGAAACGTCCGATCACGGTAGGGACGGTGCGAACCGCGAGCTCTTCCGGCGTTCGATCATGGTCCGTGTCGGCGGGAGGCTCCGGCCAATTCAAACGAACCAGCGGAGCCGGCGGCGGCGGAGGCGGCTCTTTTCCCGGCGGCAGAACGACGAGCCGCGCCGCAACCGCGAGCCGCTCTCGTTCGCGCCGATCGGCGATCCGCTTAGTTTCCGTCGCCGTGAGCTTCGCGACGGCGTCGGTCGAAGGGTCGGCGGCGACCGCAGCGAAGAACACCGGCGCGGCATAGAGATCGGTCAACTCGTCCGACGGCGCATCTTCGATCTGGAAGTAGCGATGGCCGAGCGTCCGCGCATCGAGCCGCAGCGGCTTGATCGGCACGCGCTCGGAGACATTCATCGCTTTCGGCGCAAGGGGAGCCGGGAGGATGCCCGCGCCGTCGAGCCAAGCGTTGTCGTGCCACGCGGCGGGATCGAACTCTTCGCCGGCCGTAATCAAAAGCCGGCCCCCTTGTTCGACATACTCGCGCAACAGCGGCACGCGCTCGCCGGGCGTCCGCACGCCGGCCATGACGACCAAACGGGCATCTTGCAACTGATCGGCCGTCAGGGTCGAGGCCGCGATATGGGAAATGCGCACGAGCTTCGGCTGCACGTCGCCACGCTCGACGACCGGCGCGAGGAGTCGCTGAATCCACAGCCCTCGCCCTGCGGCCGACTCGTTGCGGCCGGCTTCTCCCTTGGATGGGCCATGCTCGCTGACGTATAAGATCGACAGGCCGGAGACCAACGGCACGACCGTTTGCCGCTGGTTGTCGTCGGGAAGGCGATCGTCCGACAAGCCGACTTCGACGACCGCGAAACGCGGCGATTCGGCACTCGGTGCCGTCTCGAAACGATGCGTGAACAGAACCTCGCGCCGCTGGTTCGGTTCGAGATCGACCACGCGCGTTTGCATCAGCTTGCCGTCGACCGTGAAGCTGACTTGCACGTCGGCGCGGCGCGCGGCTCCCTCATAGCGCACGACGGCGAGAAAGTCGGCATCGGCTCCGGCCACCGCTGCCCCGTCGACCGCGCGCAAATCGGAAAGCCAAGCGTTGTCGGTCGGGCCGGCGTTGAGCGTAAGCACCTGCACGTCGCCCCCGAGGCCCGAGGCTTCATCGACCAGGCGCTTCGTCGCTTCTTCGGCGGGAAAGTTGACGCGCTGACCGTCGGTGACGAACACGACTCGCTTGTTCGGCATGTCGGGTAGTCGGCGGAGCGCCGCTTGGGCGAGGTCGAGTGCGGCGTTCAAGCCGGCCTTGCGGTCGACCGTTTCGACGGCGTCGAGCGCCTCTAACGCCGACTGCTTCGTCGCCGTGGGGTCGAGCGAATACCGGCTCGGATCGGCGCAGACGGGAATGATCGCCACGCGACTTCCCGACGGGAGCTCCTCGATGAACGAGCGGCACTTCGAGCGGGCGTCGTCGAGCAACGTCCCTTGCGTCGAACGGTACGCCATCGAGAGGCTGTCGTCGATCAATAGCACCGCGTGAATCGGTTCACCGGCGCCGAACGAGCCGCCGCCGGTCGACGTGAAATACGGCCGAGCCATCGCGAAGCCGAACAGCAGCAAGCAAGCGACGCGCAGGATCAGCAACAGCAGATCGCGAATGTGCAGCACGCGCCGGCTTTGGCGTACCGCTTCGCGCAAAAACTGCATCGCGGCCCAATCGATCGTGCAGAACCGGCGACGGTTCATCAGATGCACGATGATCGGTCCGGCTGCGGCGGCGACGCCGGCGAGCGCGAACATACCGAGGGAGAAACTAGGCATTCCCGGCCGCTCCGTTCAGCGATGTTCGTCGCAAGAGTCGTGGCATCACGGCTTTCCCCCGGCGTTGAACTGTTGGCGGATTCCCTCGATGCGACCTTCCTGCAAGATCGGCAAATAGCGATTCGGGATCGCGAGAATGAAGCAGCTCACGCCGGTCGCATAGAGAGGCGAGCCGGGCCCGGAAACACGAACGTCGTCGACCCAGCGACCGTTCGACTTGGGATCGGTGGTGCTGCGCGTTTGGCCGGCGACCAGCGCATCGCGGAGCTTCGGATAGAAGCCGCGCCAGTCTTCGCCGCCGGCTTGATAGAGCGCTTGGCCGACATAGTACAACGTATAAGGATCGAAGCCGTTCGGGAGGCGGCCGCTGTTCTTCGGCGGCGGAGTAAGCTTGCCGATCTCGGTCTTGATGACGTCGAGATTCTTCGGAATGCGCCAATCGTCGTACTGGCCGAACTCCTGCATGCAGACGACTCCGGCGGCGGCCATCGCGGTCGTCGCGTTGCCGCCGTGGCCGGCGTAGGTGAAGCGGCCGGGATAGCGTTTGAGCACGTCGTCTTCGATCGGCTGCTTGCGCCCGCGAATCTCCGGAGCGCCGCAGTAGTAGTAGCCGCGCACGCGCTTGATCGCCATGTTGATGACATCGGGAGACACCTCCAAGCCGCTATCGACGGCGCTGCGCAGGGCCTTGGCTTGCATCACGACGAGGCTCAGATCGCTTCCGGCGGGCCGGCGCTGCGCCGTGTATTGCCAGCCGCCGTCTTGACACTGCATTTCCGCGATTAGCTTCAACGCCTTATCGAGCGCCGTACCGATGCGCGGATCGGCGGTCATGCCGTGCGCTTGGCCGAGCACGAACGTCGAGAGGCCGTGGTTGTACATGTCGCGCTGGGCGCCGGCGATGTTGATCAGGCCGGAGGGCTTCGCATTCTTAAGAACGAAGTTGAGGGCCTTTTCGACGTTCGGCCCATAGCGCCCTTTGCCGGGGGTGTGACCATCGGCGAGGAAGGCGAGCGCACCGATCGAGACGAGCCCGAGATCGTTGCTGCCCCAGTTGCCCTCGGCCCCTTGATTCGCCGCGAGCCATTCGAGACCGAGATCGAGCGCCACGCGACTCTCGGGCGTGATTTCGCGCACGACCGGTTCTTGCGCCGCGCAGCTACGCATGGCCGGGCCGGAGGCTACGGCGGCGAACGAGGCTACGGCCGCGATGAAAGTGGTGATCCAGTTACGTCCGATCATGGGTCGATGATCTCCATCCGTTGCCAAGCGGCGAGCGACAAGGACTTCGGGCCGGTCACGATCGGCTTATGACTCAGCGTGATCTGAACGGCGCGGCCGGCGAACGGGCGGAGGTCGATCTTTTCGTCGCGCCATTGCGACTTCGGATCGCTCCCCGCGGCGGCCGGCTCGATCTTCCGATTCAATACGATCTTGTCGTTCACGCGCACTTCCAATTGCCACGGCTCGGAGGCAGCGGCCGCCGTGCGCAAATGCAGCACTTTCGGCGCATTCGGCGGCAGACCGACGGCGCGCGTCCACACGGCCGGTTGCGTCGGCAACGCGAGTGTGAGTCGGCAATCGTCTTGAAGAAACATCTTGTTATCGAACCACAACTTTTCGTCGTAGCGGCTTTGCAACAGCTTCCAAGGTGCGGCGGGGGGAACATTGCGGAGGGGCTCGGGAAGTAGCGAACGCCACTCCGGAGGGAGCCCACCATTCTTGACATCGGGCGCTTCGGATGCCAGTAAATCTCCCGGCAGAAGCTCCAGAATGTCGCGCACCGGCGACTTCAAATCCGCGGCGGAGAAAACGAAATACCTGCCGCCTGCCGTGAAGATCGGCCCGATCGCCGGATGCTCCTTCGTCCAGGGGGTCGGCCACGCGGCGTCCGTCGTTCCACTCGTGCGGCTTTGCCAAAACATGTGCGGTCGCCAGAGTTTGTAACCGAACATCGATTCATGAACCGCGAACCAGTCGTCTCCGTGCGTCACGCTCTGCGACGGCGAAATCCAATCCTCGGGCTGCGCGTCGAGTTCGACGTCGTCGGCCGCGTAGAGTTCGGCGGAACCGGTACGAACGTCGATCCGGTAGCTGTCGCCGTTGGAGCCGTTGATGAGGAACTTCCCTTCGGAAAGCCGTTCCGTTTCCAGTTCCGGCGGCAGAGGCCAAGATACGACCGAGGGAGGAATCCAAGGCAAGCGGCGCAGCCAGCGAAGTTCGCCGGTCGCGCCGCACCCGATCACGCAGCCGCCGATCTTGGCGAGCAGCATATCGCCGGCGGGAAAGAGCTTGCAATTGAGCTCGCCGTGCCAGTAGTCGCGCAGTTGCACGAGCGGGCGGCGCGAGAGCACCTTGCCGGTGCGGAGCTCGAAGGTCGTCAGCACGGCTTCGAGCATCTCTTGCTGCGGCACCAAGAGCGATACGACTTGCACGCGATCGGTCGTCAGCAAAGGATCGGAAGCGATCACCTCGCCCCGCGGCGAACGCCACAAGACACGGCCGTCGCGCGCGTCGAGACAAGCCAACTCCGGGCCTTGCGTCGTCAGCCGGCGAACGAAGACGCGGCCGTCGTCGACCAGCGGCGGCATCTGCACGAGCGGCCATTGATAGGTTCGCCCTTGTTCGGCGGCGAGCCCTGTGCGCCAAGCGAGTTTGCCGTCGGCCAGCGAGAAGGCAGCGGTTTGAAAGCGATTGCTGACGTAGATCTTGCCCGGCGCACCCTTCTCTTCGACATAGATCGAGGCGATCTGTCGGCCCATGTAGTCGACGTCGCGCTGCGGCAACTGCTCGAAATTCTTGCCGTACTCGCCTTCGAACTTGGCGAAGGGCTTGAGCGTGAAACGGCTCGGCGGCGGAATCGGCGAGGTCGATTGCGCGCCGGCATCGACGACGGCCGACGGCGAACGAGACTCCGTCTGCGGGGCGCGCTTGCGCAGCTCTTCGATCGTCCGCTCGAAATCGGCGGGCGATAACGTCCATTCTCCCAGCGCGATGCCGACGGTCGGCGCCCCGCCGAAGTTGCGCCCTTGCATCGCGGCCGCCATTCGCAGTCGGGCATCGATCGCCGCGCGATCGGTCGCGAGCAACTCGCCGCGCGTGGCGAAGTAGCATCCTTCGGCCCGTGCGGCATCGCCTTGCGCGAGCGCTCGATCCCCCAACCACATCTGGGCCTGTGCGGCGGCGACCGTGCCGTAGAACTGCGTCGTCAGCGCTTGCACGGCATCGACGTCGCCGTCGGCCGCGGCCTGACGGAGCCGGAGTTGGGCCAGCGCGCCGTATTCCCGTTGCATCACGTTGCGAAGCTCGGCGTGGTCGCGCATCGCCAACGCCACGGCACCGGGCAACGAAACCAAAAGATCGGAGTCGGCCGCGTTGGGCAACAGACCCACGGCCTGCACGGCCGTCACGCCGGTGATGATGCGGCAGGCGTCGGAGTAGGCCTTCTCTTGCAGCGCCGTCTCAAGCTCCGCGAGGACGTTGTAGCCTTCTTTGCCGAATTGCTCGATGAGCGGATGTCGCCACTCCGGCTTGAACGTCGCTTGCGGCGGCGTCGGGAGCACGCCCTCGGGAACCGAGCGCCGGCGCTCGGCCTGCGCCGCGGCGTAGTCGACGAGGTTCATGATCGGCTCGCGCGCGTGCGGGAAACGACGATCCTGCAACTCCGGCCGACCGCCGAAGAAATGGATCACGCGACAGAGTTGATCGAGATCGTTCCAGCGACCGGCCCGCAACAACGCGGCGACCTCGTCGCGAATCAGCTGCTGAGGCATCGGCACGGCCGTCTTCCCGGGCGCGGCCATCGACGATTCCATCCACCGCCGACGCGCGAACGTGAAGCGATCGAGCGGCGCGGGTTTTTCGGCCGGACGATAGTCCGAGGTTCGGGCGAGAAAGAGCTTCTCCCACTCCGCGGTGGAGTAGCCTTCGAACGTATCGGCGGCCCATGCGAGAGATTCGAAGTCGAACGGCGTTTCGGCCTCCGCCTTCGCTCGGCCAGCGTCACTCACGTCGTCGACCATCGGCTCGGCCGGCGGCGAACTGAGGCCTGCCAGCAGCGTCTTGGCGATGTCGTACCGCGTGCCGCGCGCCAAGAGCGCCGCCGCCGACCGGTGCAGACTGTTCCGGTCGCGGGCCAATACGTCGAGCAGCCAGTTCGTGTAGTCTCCCTGGTCGCGCACGCGAGGTATGCCGGCGACCAATTCGGGATCACTCTTCAAATAGTTCGAGGCCCGAATGCGCGT